>JAQXQC010000017.1 GCA_029100965.1 Bacilli bacterium
AGCTCATCTCTAGTAACAATTTTATTTTGATGATTAAGTAAAAAACAAAATATTATCATCTCATTTTTAGTTAAAATAATTTCTACATTTTCTTTTTTTATAATTCCTTTTTGGACATTTATTTTTAAATCTTTATATGAAAGAACATTTGATTTTGCATTTGTTCTTTTTAATACTGCCCCAATTCTTAGAAGAAGTATATTAGGATTATATGGTTTAGTTATATAATCATCTGCTCCATAAGAAATAGATAATGCCTCATCAATTTCAGAATTTCTACTAGTTACCATTATTACAGGAATATTAGATGTTTTTCTTAGATCTTGTAATAATTTTTCGCCATTTATATAAGGTATGTTTATATCTAGTAATATTAAATCTGGTGAAGATTTAAATATTTCATTTAAAGAATTTTTAAAGTTTCTTAAAATGATAGATTTATAATTATTATTTTCTAAAAGTTCTGATAACTCGTTACATATTGCATTATCATCTTCAATAATCATAACTTTCTTCATATATTTCACCACATTTCTTATAAATTATTATACCACGGATAAGGTAGATCTTACCTTACAGTTTTGTAATATAAAAAAGGAATTATTTTTTCAAATTCCATTTTCGCGAAATCTATTAATTTCATACCATATTTTATTTTTATTATTAAAATAGTATTATCAATCATATTTTGTTTTTCTTTTCTATATTATATATAGTACCATCTTTTACTAAATTACTTAAATCATTATTTTTCCTTTTATATCCTCTATAGCAATAGACAACTTTTAGAGTATCTTTATTATTGCAAAAAGGACAAGTTAGTGTTTTCCCCATATTTCTACCTCCATTAACTAACATAAGTTTATCTTCAAAAAGACCTTTAAAACATTATTTTTCGCACTATGACTATAATTGGAGTTATTATGGGAGAATTATTAGTTTCAAAAGAAGGAATAGAATACTTAATTATGTATGGATCACAAGTATTTAATTTAGATTTAGTAATAACAGGAATTATTATTTTAATGATTCTTTCCTACGTTATGTATTTATTCATCAATAACTTAGAAAAAGTCTTAATTAGAAATAAAACTAATTAAGACTTTTTTCTTCTTTTCACCTCTTCATTTTGAGTTGCCTTCCATATATTTTCAATTCCTAAATACTTTAATACTTGAGAGAGTGTAAAGTATTCCAAATGAGTAGTTATATTAAACATTTTAGGTAATATTATTTCTAAGTCTTGTTCTAATAAAATATCTGCTATATGATTTCCAATTAAATATTGATAAATTTCTATAATCGTATTCCCTTTCTGATATAAAAGTTTAACATCTTCATCAATATTCTTTTTTACTATTTCCTCATAGTTAAATTTTTTATTTTGAAGATATTCTATTAATTTAACTATTTCTTGATTATCAGTAGTGTAATTAGTAAGTTTTTCTTCAATACTTGTTTCAATATTTAATCTCCTTTTTTGCTCTTCTACTTTATTTTCTAACGTAATTACCTCTCCATTATTATATTTTTGAATATCAATGAAAATATTATAAAATGGCATAACAATTAAGAAATTATTTTGATTTCTAAAACTAGCAATACTTTCTACAATCGATTTAGGATAACCAATTTCTATTAAGTATTTTGCAGCTAATTTTTCAAAAAAGATAGCCGGAAATTCTGCAATTCCCTTTAAACTGTCTTCTTTACCTAATGTATATTTATAAGACATAGATACATAGTGAGAAAACTCATGAACTAAAGTAATAAAGCTATCAATAAATCCATCACTATTAACATTAATTTTAACCCGATTATCCTGCATATCCAAGTAACAGCATGAAACTTTATCACTATCCTTTGTCATTCCATGATTTTCTTTTAATTGAATATATAAATCACACCAACTTTGTGGAGCCCCTATCCTATTTAAAAAGTCAAGAAAAATTTTCTCTTCCTCATCCTTCTTCTTTAAAGGCAAATCCTCTTTGTTATTTATTTTAGCAAGATCAATTAATACTTTAGAAAAAATTTCTTCAAAATTATCAAAAAAAATAAAATCCTGTTGATTTAAACTATTTGTAATTATTTTTAAATAATGATTATAAGTAGAAAATCTACTTTTATCTTTTAACCAATTTTCCAATTCTAATTTATTATCATGCGTTTTTAAAAACTGAAAAAAAGTATTCCAGTCTTTGTTTTCCATATAATACCTTGTTGCAATATAAGTAAAAACACTATCATTATTCAATAAACTTTCTTCTTTATTTATTAAAGCAATATATAATTTAAAAAGTAACTCTCCTTTTTTTACAACGGACATAAAGTACTTATTATTTAATAGTGATTTTATTTGTTCTTGAAAGAAAACATCAAAATCTTCAATAAAAATTGTATTTTCTTTATCAATATGAACTAAAGATAAATTTTTTCCTTGATAACTATTTAAAAGTGTTGGATTTAATTTTATAGTATTTTCAATTTCTTCAATATTTTTATTTTTAACTGTATCATATATTAATGTAATATCATTAATCTTTTTTTCTTTTATCATAGTCTTTTCTCCTTTTTGTGGGTAATATTATAACATTTATTTATTGATTTTACTATATTTTTTCTAGATAAATATATTTTCAAATTATTAGATTTAAAATATAATAATAAAAAGTTATCATAAAAAATATATTTCATAACAAAAAGAATAAATAAGTATTTTAAACATAAAAAATAACTTTCTCTTTATTCCTATTTTATAAAAACTATTTTTAAATAATCTCCCTATTTCTAATAGTATAGATTACCTTTTAAATAACAATCACTTAACCTAATATTTCTTTTTCTTAACAAAAATAAAAACATCACCCCTTACCTTTAAGAAATGATGTAATTTATAACTTACCAAAATTTAAAATTCATTAGTAATATCTTTAATTTTTTGATTAATCCATCCCTCTAAATGATCCTCTAAAGGTTGAAAACCACTCTTAGTCTCAGACATTCTCTTTAACTTAACGCCACTCTTTTTATAATCAATATCCTTAATACTAAGTTTTATTTTCTTATCATGATCATCAACTTGAATCACCTCAGCATAAATATTATCCCCGACACTTACAAAATCATGAACATCTTTAACATATCCATAAGATATCTCAGAAATATGAATTAATCCCTTATAATCATCATCAGATAAAGAAGCAAAAGCCCCATATTTCTGTATTCCAGTAATTTTCACTTGAATAATATCCTTTTGATTTACCTTTGGCAAAGTACCACCACCATTCGGTTAATATTATAACATTTTTTCAACTATTTTTAAAACGAATTATAACAAGAATAAAAATATTTTGTAAATTTCAAAAAATACAAAGCAATTTTTAATTTATCTCTTCTTAATTTCTTTTTTTAAATATTGAACAAATTCTTCAATTTCCATAGAAAGTGTTTCATTACTATCATATTTTCTAAAACTAATTAAACGATTATCTCTTTCTCTATCTCCAATAATTACAGTAATAGGATTCTTTAATTTATTACTATTCATCATTTTTTTGCTCATTGATTCTTTAGAATCATCATAAGAAACTCTTATCTCTTCATCACTTAAAAGAGAAAATAACTCTCTGCAATAACAATCATGATAACGAATATTAACAGGAACAATATTGACTTGAACAGGAGATAACCATATTGGTAATACCCCTTTAAATTGCTCTAACAATAATACTAAAAATCTTTCATAAGAACCAAGTACTGCTCGATGAACCATAACAGGATGTTGTTTTTTCCCTTTTTCATCGATATAACTTAAATCGAATCTCTTAGGAGTCGCAAAATCAACTTGAACAGTAGGAATTTGCATTTCTCTACCTAAAGAATCCTTAAACATAAAATCCAATTTAGGTCCATACAAAGCAGCCTCACCTTCACACCTCTTAGCCTGTAATCCAAGTTCATCTGATACTTCCTGTAACATCTTTTCGCAAATATCCCAATCTAATTGCTCACCAATATATTTTTCAAGATGATTTCCATCTCTTACAGAAAGCGATACCCATACATCATTCCATAGTCCCATTCGAGAATAAAAATCTCGAATTAAATTACACATATGAATAACTTCTTGCTTTACTTGATCAACCCTACAAAAAGAATGACCATCCTCTACAGTAATAGCATATACCCTTGATAAACTATTTCCAACTGCACCTGGTAATTCAGCACGATATTGCTTATCAGATTCCATATACCTAATTGGCAAATCACGATAACTTCTTATTTTAGAAGCATAAATTTGGGTATGATGTGGACACTGCACAGGTTTTAAAACAAACTCATGTCCTTTTGGAGAACTTACTCTAAATAATTCATCATTAAACTTTTTCGCATGACCAGAAGTCTCAAATAAAGAAATATTGGCTAAAGAAGGACAACTTACCTTTTGAAATCCATACTTTCTACAAACTCTCTCTATTTCTTTTTGAAGTTCATCTTTAACAATAGTCCCTCTTGGAGTATATAAAGGTAACCCAGCCCCTACATAATCAGAAAAACAAAACAAATCCAAATCTTGACCAAGCTTTCTATGATCATTCATCCTAGCCTCTGCTAAAAAACTTAAGTATTCATTTAATTTTTCTTCACTAGGAAAAGCCTTACCAGAAATTCTAGTAATCATTTCCCCACTAGCATCACCATCTACATATACTCCACTTATTCTTAATAACTTAACAAACAAACGATGATCTAATCTTTTCATTTCTTTTTCTATCTTTTCAAAATCATTTTCACTAACTTTAATTTCACTTTTAAATTCATAAGAAAATTCTTCTTCATCATATTTCTTAGAAGATAATAATATATTCTTATCCATATTTTTTATTACCTGTTCCAATAAATTAACAGCTTTTTCATTTAACATTTTTATTCCTTCTTTCTAAAATTTTATTCACTTTTAAAAGGCAACTTTATCATCTCAAAATCCGTTTCCGTCATTTTTATCACCTCTCCATCATAAACACAAAAAGAATGATACAAAAGAAGTGCATATTGCACGGTACCATTCTTACTTTTCACTCTTCATTCTAACCGTATCAAACGGGAACCCTATTAAGGGTCAACTAATAGGTAGTAATGATTAACGTTATTTATTATCTTTCACCAACTGATAACTCTCTTCAAAATAAACAGTTAATAATCATGTCCTATATCAAAGTCTTTTACTATAATTAAAAGAAAAAGCCCATCACATTAACTGTAATAGGCTTTACCGATATCACTCAAAGCTTAAACTAACTTTAAAGTATGCCAAAACAATCAATGTAATAAATTGACTTATTCTTTACAATAAAAACCGTCGAAAATAATTGATTGTTTAACATTTTTAATCTCTCCCTTTCAAAAGTATCTAAATCATAACATTAAATCATAACTTTGTCAACTTTCTAATTCAGCCAACTTTTTCTTTTCTTCAGCTAATTTTTGCCTATCCATATCAACAATATTTTGAGGTGCTTTCTTTACATAATTTTCATTACTAAGTAGTTTCTCTCTTCTAGCAATTGATGCTCTTAATACCTCAATTTGCTTCATTTCTAATAACTTATCAGCCTCACTCATTGCTTTTTCAAAGAAAATTTGTGCTTTCACACGCTTAGAAAATACTTTATAAGCTTTCATTCCAAGAGGTTCAGTAACTAGATTATCTTGAAGCTTTAACATCTTAATGATTAACTCATTATCATCTGTAGTATCAAACATAACCTTCATCTCTTTAGTCATATTATTCTCTGCTTTAACATTTCTAAAATTCTTAATAAACTCAACCTCATCATCAACAATCCTCTCCTCTTCAAGGAAAACATATTTCTTTGTAGATTTTGGATATTTAGAAATCATAATTGATTCTACTTCTTTAACAGGTAACATTTGATAAATTTCTTCTGTTACATAAGGCATAAACGGATGAAGTAATTTCAAAATCCCCGTTAAAACATAACACAAAGTAGACTTTGTTGAAACATCATCAATAGAATATTTAGCCATTTCAATATAATAATCACAAAAATAATTCCAAGTAAAATCATAAATAGCATTAGAAGCATTATTAAATTCATATCTATCCATAAATTTCTTTGTCGTAGAAATTGTTTTTTCATACTTTGTCAATATCCATTTATCCTCTGGTTTTAAATCATCTAAACAAATTTCTGACAAATCCTCAATATTCATCAAAACAAAACGAGAAGCATTCCAAATCTTATTAATATAATTCCAAGTTGCTTTAATTTTATCTTCATCAAAACGCATATCTGTTCCACTCGCTACATCAGTTGCCAAATAATATCTTAAAGCATCAGCCCCATATAAAGCAATCATATCAAAAGGATCAATACCATTACCTAAACTTTTACTAAATTTTCTTCCTTGCTTATCACGAATTAACCCGTGAATTAAACAATCCTTAAATGGACGACGACCTAATAATTCTTCTCCTTGAAAAGTCATTCGATTTACCCAAAATGGAATAATATCATAACCAGTAACTAAACAATTATTTGGATAATATCTCTTTAAACTTTCCGTTTCATTAGGCCATCCCAAAGTTGCAAAAGGCCATAAAGCACTAGAAAACCAAGTATCTAAAACATCTTCATCTTGAACCCATCCTTCTCCCTTCGGAGGATTCATTCCAACATAAACCTCATCATCCTTATACCAAGCAGGAATCCGATGTCCCCACCAAAGTTGCCTAGAAATACACCAATCATAAGTAATCTCCATCCAATGATTCATTGTCTTTTCATACCTTTTTGGTACAAAATGAACTTTTGTATCAGTATTTTTTTGATTATCTAACACCTTATCAGCCAAAGGTCTCATCTTTACAAACCATTGTTTTTTAATCATTGGCTCTACTAAAGCACCAGTTCTCTCAGAATGACCAACTTCATGAACAATAGGCTCCACAGAAAGTAAAAGATCTTGTTCCTTTAAATCTTGAATAACACGCTCTCTAGCTTCTTCCCTAGATAATCCTTGATATTTACCACAATTCTCATTCATTGTAGCATCATCATTCATAATAACAATTCTTTCCAAATCATGACGAAGACCAACTTCAAAATCATTAGGATCAGAAGCAGGCGTAATCTTTACTGCTCCTGTCCCCTTCTCCATATCCGCATGTTCATCAGTAATAACAGGAATCTTTCTTCCAACTAAAGGCAAAATAACATTCTTTCCAATAAAATCTTGATATCTAGGATCCTTCTCATTAACAGCAACAGCAGTATCTCCAAATAAAGTCTCAGGTCTAGTTGTCGCAACATCAATATACTTATTACTATTCTCCAATAAGTATTTTAAATGATAAAAAGCACTCTTTTCTTCCCCATAAATAACTTCTTCATTAGAAAGAGCAGTCTTCGCAACAGGATCCCAATTAATAATCTTTTCCCCACGATAAATTAACCCTTTATGATAATAATCAACAAAAACACGTTTTACAGCTTCCTCCAAGCCCTGATCCAAAGTAAATCTCTCCATAGAATAATCTAGAGAAATCCCTAACTTTGCCCACTGACTCCTAATAATATCAGCATGCTCATTAGTCCAGTTCCAACATTCTTCCAAAAATTTCTCTCTACCAACACTATATTTATCTAATCCTTTATCCTTTAATCTTTTTACTACCTTAGCCTCTGTAGCAATCGCTGCATGATCCATACCAGGTAACCACAAAGCATCATAACCTTCCATACGCTTATATCGAATAATTGCATCTTGTATCGTAACATTCCACGCATGACCTAAATGCAATTTTCCAGTAACATTAGGAGGAGGCAGCACAATACAATAAGGCTTCTTTGACTGATCACCAGACTTAAAATACCCTTTCTTTAACCAATATTCATACTTATCCTTCTCAACTTCTTTAAAATCATACTTCTTATCTAACATAATCTCACCTTTCTTCTCTATATTCCATAAAATACTAAATCAGTACTTTTACACAAAAAAAGCCCATCCCAATAAAAAGGATGAACTTATGCCCACGGTACCACCTTTATTCATATATAAATATATGCACCTCAATACTTTAACGCAGTAATACGGAATTTCTTACTAAAATTTCAGAAAATATGCTCCCAAGCTACCTTCCATAATTTCAACTATTAGTTTGCACCAACCACTAACTCTCTTTTAATTAAAATTATATACTCCTCTTGTTCAACGCATCTAAAAAGAGTATAGCAAAAAAAACTTTCTTTGACAATTACTTTTTTTACATTAACCCATAATTTTTCTATCAATATAAACATTTAAAGCAGAGGCAATCTGATAAAAAAAGCGATTAATATTCTTATTGCCAATTTTTAAAGCACCAACCAACTTATTTACCGATCCTTCTTCCTTAAGTAAAGTATAACTATAAGAATAATTCATACCAAAAATCAAAGACATCACTTCTAAAATCTTATCAGCATCATTATCACTAACCTTAGCATTAACCACCTTAAACTGTTTAAAATCATTATAAGCTAAATCATTAGGAAAATGATCAATATACATATCCATATAAGGATAATTCGTAATCATTCGAAAAGTCTCAACCACATGAGCATCTTTTAAAACCATACAAAAATGAAGTATTTTTTGATTAAAACCTTGAGGTAATCCATTCTTATTTTGACAATAAATAGCAATCTTAATCGCATCATCATAGCGAGTATCTTCAGTAATCTTACGCATTAAATTATCTTTATCAAACAAAATATCAATACTCACCTTTGATTTATCCATACTATCATCAACAACTATACAATTCTTAAATTTATTACTAAACATCCCAATATCATGAAAAAGCCCTATAAGTCCACAAACAACAATCTCTTCTTCAGAAAATATACCAATATTTGAAGCAATATCTTTACAAAGTTCCATCATCTTAATACTATGAAAATACATTGCTTTAACATTCCCTTTATTCATATCAAATTTCTTAATATACTGTTCAAATACTCTCATCATTTTTGTTTCTTTCATTATATCACTTCTCCATACTACCCATTCTAGAATTTAATATAAACTAAGTATATAATAGTTTTTCTCCTTTTTCAAGCATTTTAAAAAAGAACTATTAAAAACATAAACAGTTTATAACAGTTCTTCATTCTTAATAATAAAAATATTACTATTCTTATAAAAAGCATAAAACACATCTTCTATTTTAACCCCTTTATTTTTTAAAATATCATATACCCATTTCTTATCCTTTCCCAAACACTTTAAAGTATCTTCTTGAATACTACTATCTAAAATAACAGGGAGTGGCAAACAACTCTTCTTTTTATCTTTAGGATAAGGAAATACAGATAATGTCCCATTATTCTCCAAAATAGCATATTCAACATCTTCAATCGAACGATATCCCTTTTCACGAAGTTGTACAGTCAAATCATCTAAATTATACTTTTGTTTTAACATCTCTTTATAATTAATATTACCCTCTTGAATAATAATAGAAGGATTACCATCTAAAAAAATCCGAAACTTAGGCTTTTTTAAAGTCAAGAATGCTAAAGAAACTTGTAAAACAAGTAAAGTCAAAATAGGAATAACCGAAACAAATATACTTTTATTAGAATCTTCTATACTAATTACAGCAAACTCAGCAATCAAAATAGATACAACTAAATCAATAATCCCAAGCTGCCCAACTTCCCTTTTCCCCATTACTCTATAAATAACAAAAATAAAAAAATAAAAAAACAATGTCCGAACAAAAACCAATAAAAAATCCATATCCATAATATCACCATTACTATTATGAATAAAATTCTATTTTTTTATACCAAACATAAAATTTAATGGAGGTATTTTAAATGAAAAAAATACTAATCAATACAGGTTATTTCTTTCTCTTACTTCTTATTTCTACTTTCTTTTTAACCATAATTGACTATTTTAGCTTATTTAATATGAAAATAATTAAAGGACTAAAACTACTAATCCCTATTCTATCTCTTGCACTAATCAGCTATAACCTAGGAAAGTCAGCGCAAAAGAAAGGATATATTGAAGGAATAAAAATTGGAACTATAATTATCATAATTTTTACTATTCTAATTCTATTATTAGATAAATACCAATTAAAAACTTTACTCTTTAATATAATTTTATTATTAACCTCAATGTTAAGTAGTATGATAGGAATTAATAAAAAGAAAAAAAATATATAAAAAAAGAAATAACAACCATATTTCTTTTTTTACTTAAAATATTTTTTTAAAATATTATTAATCTTATTCCCAAAAACACTCTTAATATTTCCATTCTTATAATTAATATAAATATAGGTAAAGAAACTAACTATTCCATAAACCATCAAAATAGGAATTTGAATAAATCTCCCATGAAGATTAGTAGGAATAAACAACTTCATCAAATAAATACTCAAAATAAAGCATCCCCATGAAATAATATATTTTGGTAATCTCTTAAAAGTTTGCTCAAATCTAAATAAGTATTTTTTCTTCAAAATCCCCATAGAAGTAACAATAGATAAAGTATAACCAATCAACGCTGCCGTAATAGCCCCATAACTAACATTCATTCCTATCTTATCAAAAAATAACATCAAAGGAACATCCAAAATAGCATTCGTAACAAGACCAATCATCACAGTAGCAATAACCAATTTATATTTATTAATTCCCTGCAAAGTATTCACAATAATTGTATAAATACCACCAAAAAGAGCTGTATAAACAAAATACTGATAAACAATTGGCCCATAATAACTATTTCCATAAAATAATGTCCATACTGGCTTTACCAATAAAGATAAAAAGATAGTCATAGGAACAATTACCAATAAAACACACTGAATAGCCTTATTAAATTTATAATTCACATCATCCATATCATGCTTAGTAAAACTAGTAACAATATTAGGAATAAGAGAAGTAACAAGCCCAGTAGAAACAGCCAAAATAATATTATTTAACTTAATTCCCCAAGTCGTATAAACCCCAACAATAGAATCAACAACACTAGACTTCAAATGCAAAAGATCATTCATCGTCCGAGATAACAAAATCATATCTACTGTTGTATATAAATTATTCACTAAACTAATCATAATAAAAGGAATAGAATACATCAGTATTTTCCTAATAATTTCCGAAGAAGAAATCACCACTTCATCATCTACAACATTTTTAGGAAGTAAATTAGCTTTCTTAATCTTAATCTTCAAATAAATATAAGCCGCAAGTCCTCCAAAAAAGGCAGCAGATACCGCAATACCAACCCCAATCTTTAACGGAAGATGCAAAACCTTAAGAGAAACATAAGTACCAACCAAAATAATAATTACCCGAACTACTTGCTCAATAACCTGGCTAATAGAATAAGGAGTAATATATTTATAGCCCTGAAGAAGTCCCTTAGTAACCCCTAAAAAAGGAACTACCAAAATAGCAAAAGAAACCATACGAATAACAAATCCAATATCTTGATAAGTATTTCCCTCCGTAGCCTTACCAATAATCAAATTACCAATCTGAGGTGCAAAAATAAATAAAATGAAAAAAATCAAAATAGAAATAACAGAAATCAATTTCAAAGAAACTTTATAAGTATTAGAAATCGCCTTCTTATATCCTAAAGCATTATACTCACTAGTAATCTTACTAATAGCAAAAGGAAATCCAGCACTAGATATACTTAAAAACAATTGATAAATAGTATACCCATATCCATATAAAGCACCACCTTGCTCTCCAATAATTGCATTAAGAGGAATAACATAAATAATCCCAATAACTTTTACCAAAAATATTCCCATAGTAGCAACAATTGTACCTTCAATAAAACTATTTTTCTTCATTGCATTACTCTTCATCACATTACCTCACTCTAAATTTTTCTATTAAATTATACTATGAATACAAAAAATTAGCAAGAATAGAAAAAAGGAAGAAAGCTAAATCACTTTCTCCCAACACCACTAAATTTACCTGATTTCTCTTTTTGATAACCATGCTTATTTTGAGTAACTACACCACCTAATTGATTACCAGAAACTTTAGCATTTTGAAGCCATATATCAATCTGTAACCTAAAAGCACTACAAACTCTCGTATCATAATCAAGTAAGCATAACAATAAATCATCTCTTTGCAAATATCGTTGAATTGTACTAGTAGGAATTCCTGTTTTCTCTGATATTTCACAAATCCGTTTACAACTCTTCATCTCAATTAAAATAAATGATAATTTCTCTAACATTATTATTCTTTGTTTAACACCTAACATAAAAACCACCCCAAACAACAATAAAACTATTATATAAAATCAAAAACTACATTGTCAAGATAATATTAACGCCTTTGATGATTATACATTCCTTCTACTTCACTAGCATCTAAATATTCTTCTTTATCCTCATTTAAATAAGCCAAATTATGAGAAATAGCCTCATAATCCTCAAATAACATATGATTTTTCTCATAAAACTTTTTCTCAAATTCATCTTCACATTCTTGAATAGACTTAACTGTCTTTTTTTTCTTGCTACTATTACTAACATTTCTTTTAGAAATAATAAAATTCCTATTTTCCTTTTTATGTTGATTTTTATTTCTCAAAATATACCAATAGCGAAATGTTTCATAATTAGAAAATTCATCCATAATCATTTGATAATCATTATTCATCACCTGAATATTATCATAATCCGTTTTTAAATAGCGATGAACCAAATATGAAAATTGATTAGAATAAGGATATATTTGCTCAAATAAAGAAATATCCCTAGTATTTAATATACCAATCAAAAATTGTCTTTCCTGTTGATAAAGTTCACTATCTTTTCTTATCGATAAAGATTTCCGTCTCTTATCCAAAACGCGATAACTCACTTCTTTCATTCCCAAAACAGCTTCCAAATAATTCTTATCATTAACAATTACTCTATTATAATTAGGAGTAGCATCTTTATTTTTCAAACATTTAATTGAAAGTTGATTTCTTCGACTAACACCAAGTTCACTCTCCATCAAAGAAAATAACTCTAATAAAGAATGACTAGAAGTAAATACATCAATAGTATTTAACTTATCTAAATTCACACTAGCCAAATTTTTTATTATTACCTCATCATAAAAGTTTCTTCCATCAAAATAACTTGCTACTAAATAATACTTAAACATAAATATCACCAAATTTAATATAACATAAAATATTTTTACTGTAAATATACCTTTTAGAAACAAAAAATATCTGTTAAAATAAATATAGGTGATTAAATTGAATATTAAATATAAAATAATTACATTAACAGAAGAAAATATAGACTTATTAGAAAAAATTCGCTTTAATGCTTACGATATAAATGAAGAAAAAATGCCACATACCGAAAGTTTTTACATCAATGACCTAAAATCAGATAAATATTTAGTTATCGGTGCTTTTCTTGAAGAAATATTAGTTGCTGCATGTTACACAAAAAATACTTATCATTCACTCTATATTGATCAATTATTTGTTCTAAAAAAATATCAAAAAACTCCCTTACATATAGGAAGTAATTTATTAAAATATATTTTAGATAATCATAAAATAATAGAAGATTATTTTCAAGAAAAGTTTTATTATAGTTATCTAGATGATTATCGTGGAACAAAAGATTTTTATCAAAACTTAGGATACATTGAAAAAGAAAATTTAATGAAAAAACACTTGTAAATTTTTATTCTGAAAGTAAAGTAGATAAACCAACAATCTTATATCCCTTTCCTTCAATATAATCAATAACTAAAGGTAATTCTGTCATTCCTTCATTATTTAAAGAAAGAAAAATAATACTACCACTTTCCAATTTATTTTTAACATTTTTATAAGGTGTATTTGCTCCAACAATAGTAGGAGATATTGTATATAAATTATTTTTACTACAAAGAGATAAAGTTTTTTTTGACATATCAGGAGAAAAACAATAAATAGCTTCATTATTACTAATCCTACTAATTAAATTATTAGCAAACAATATTGTATCAGGAGCATAAATACCATTAGACCCATAACTATAAAATTCATGATGAGATTTATCTTTAATCACAGTAGAATTACTAATCAAATAAGAATAATCCACAAAAAAATTACCAATAACATTCTTATTATTTAATATTTTATCTACCTGTTCTAAATATCTACTACTATCAATAGAAAAAACTAAACTAACCATCTTCTTATTTTTATTCCCCGAAATAATAAATTTATCTTGATTATCTTCTAACCTAACTTTAGGTTTTATTTCATCAAATACAAACAATTTCTCATTATAAATTCCCTGTTCTTTCATCTTCTTATAACTACCATCAACATCTACTTCTCTCCCATTTATTCCAGGAATAATTGTATTTCCAGAAACAATCGCATCAATTGGTTTCACAAAATAGTGATCTTTTTCTTCTTTAATTTTAATCATCACTTCATCTTCTTCTCGAATAACCTCAATTACTTTATCAGTATAAAAAAAACTAAACACAATCAAAACAAGTAAACCAAGCAATTTCACTATACTTTTCATCCATATCCACCTACTAAACTATATGTAAAAGAAAATTATTTAGTATTTAAAACACAATTATTCTCATAAAAACTAAAGTAACAATCCTTGCCTATAATTAAATGATCTACTAAATAAATCGCATGCATCTTTCCTATCTCATTTAAATTTTTAGTCAAATTAATATCTTCCTTACTAGGCGTTGGATCCCCAGAAGGATGATTATGAATACAAATAATAAAAGATGCCGAAATTAAATAAGCATTCTTAAAAATCTCTCTTGGATGGGCAATTGAATAATTAATACTTCCTACAAAAAGTTTCTTTTTATCAAGATATTTCTTTTTATTATCTAAATATAGAACATAAAATTCCTCTTGCTTTTTATCAATAAACAAATCATGAAAATAACCAATAATATTACTAGGACTAACACAATTTAAAATATCTGGTAAAGTAACTCTCTCTTGTATTCTTTTTGATAATTCAATCAATGCAAGAATTTCAATTGCCTTAACCCGTCCAATTCCTTTAATTTGAATTAATTTCTGATAAGTCATATTCTTTAAATTTCTAACTCCACCACTTTGACTTAAAAGTTCAAACGCTAACTCTTTTACCGAAAACTTTCGAGTTCCCGTTTTTAATAAAATCATTACTAATTCTTCATTACTTAAAACCTCAGCTCCATAAAGATATAACCTCTCTCTTGGCTTCTCCTCATCAGGTAAATTCTTAAACTTCATCAATAGCCTCCTTTACAACAAAAATACTAAATCAGTACTTTCTCTACTAATAATTCCCTTACTATTAATATTCTAGATTTCTCACTAAAAATCCTTCTAAAAGAAGAAGAAAACAAAAAAAGTATGCTATAATATTCATGTAAAAAAGCAAAACAAAGGAAGTGAAAATATGAAAAAAGTACTATTTGCAACAGAAAATGAAAGTAAAAAGAAAAGATTCGAAAGAGAATTACAAAAAAGAAATATAGAAATAATAACCTTAAACGATATAGAAAAGAAACTTGAAATAGAAGAAAATGGAAAAAATGCTATCGATAATGCCCTAATAAAAGCAAGAGCCTATGCCAAAATTTCCCCCTACCCTGTTTTTGCTATGGATGATAACCTATATATAGAAGATATTCCAGAAGAAAAACAGCCAGGTATGTTTGTGAGAAGAGTAAATGGAAAAAGATTAAATGATGAAGAAATGATTAAATACTACACCAATTTAGCCCATACTTATGGAAAAGACGGAAAACTAACATGCAAATGGGTATATGGAATTGCTGTTATCAATCACAATACTGAATCCACCTACTCTTGGAGTAAAGAAGATTTTTATATTGTAGATAAACCATCTAACAAAATTAATCCCGGATATCCTCTAAACACAATATCTATAAATAAAAAATTAAACAAGTATTTTACCGAAATAACAGAAGAAGAGAAAAAAATGATAAAAGAAAATGAACTTGATGTTATAGAATTTATATATAAAAATCTATAAAATATAAAAACATGTAGCAATTATCGCTACTTTTTTACTAATTATAAAAAAAGATAATTCAATACTAGAAAAAAATAATATTATAATTATAGATCCAGACTTATTCTATATAATAAATTCAACAAAAACTTTTTTAAGAAAAACTAACAAAATAAAATTATTATACTTATTTAATAGCATAATTATAAACTCTATTAATGATGACTTAGATTATCCAAGAAAAATACGTATACTTCATAATTTATTATCAGATATCATAATAACAGACAAAACTAATATAACCTATGAACTATCAAAAAAATTACAATACATAAAAAAGCCAATCGATATTTTTTAAAAATAAAAAAGAAGACATAAAATACTCCTTAATATCTAATCAATTTATATATAATTATCAAAAAAGTCCAATATATTACTATAAACAATCATATAATCTTCTTCATTAAGAAGCTCACACCTTAAATTAGCATATAGTTTACTATTAACATCAGCACAACCAATACCCTTTAAAAATAACCTTAAATCATCAAAAAATTTACTACTACCAATTACCAGATCATCACTACCAGCTATCATAAGTATTTTTAAATCTTTATTATCACAATTAAATAAATCCTTTTTAAAAGATCTTATTTGCAACTTATATAAATTAATAAAACCATCACTAGAAGATTTAATAGATTCATAACACATAAAAATATCTCCAAAGAAATTACTATATATATGTTATATTATAAAATACTTATAAATAGATACCCCAAAATAAATAGCACACGAATAAAAAACATGCTATAATCTTAATTAGAGGTGAATCATGAAAAAGAAAATTTTAAGTAATACATATTTAAATGAAGCTCAAAAATATCAAATTAAATTTTATCTAGATGAAGAAGATAAATATATCATCGTCAAAAAATTAATAAAATTAAGCAAACCGTTTATTATTAAAAATAATGTTATCGCAATGGATGATGGATATTATGTAATAGAATTCATCCCTAAAAACAAAAATTATGCACTACGCCTATTTTTAAATGATAAAAAAGAAGTTATTGAATATTATTTTGATATTATAAAAGAAAGTGGCATTGATAAAGAGCTAAAAATTCCATATTTTATTGACCTATATCTTGATATCACCATTCAAAAGAATGGTGAAATAAATATCCTTGATGAAGAAGAATTAAATAATGCTCTAAAAAATAAAGATATAACCAAAGAAGATTATAAACTAGTTATAAAAGTAAAAGAACAACTATTAAAAGAAATAAAAGAAAAACAGAATGATTTAATTAATTTAGATTATATGAAATATTTAACTGATTTATAATAAAAGAAATATAAGATCAATGAGATTATTCTATGAAGAATATGCTGATGATGAAAAATGGCAACAGCTTGTTGCCAAATTACCTTGGGGACATAATTATTGTTAATCGAAAAAATACAAGTATTTTCCTGTAGATGAATGAAATGAGTTAAACTTTATTAATATTCATAGAAAGGAAGTAAAAGAAAAATATGAAAAAAAATTTGAAATATATTATACCAATTATAATTTTTATAATGATACTGTCTGTAGTATTTACATTAAATAAAGATAACGAAAAATACGCTATTCCTAGCAATTATATTGCAGTATTTCATGGAGGAACCGGGGAGATAACATATGAAACTTATATTTATAAAATCGAAAATAAAAATGCTAATTATGGATTTAAATATATAAATGTTACAAGTAGAACTATTTCCTGGGGAAATTCAGAATGGAAACACCAAATAACAGGAAAAGGAAATTTTAATTGGACTGATGACGCTTTTAAAGTTGCAAAAGAAAATAGTGCATATTCATATGTAACTATTCCAAATGATAAAAAAAATTATACTATAGAAGAATTTCAAAGTAAGTTTCTAATGAATTAAATAATAAAGAAATATAAATAATTCATTTATTGATAAAGATTATTTTGAAAAATGTTAAAAAACAAATGTGCAGGAGTTATGAAAAACAATGGAAAATGATTTTAAAAAACTAACAATTTCTAATAAAAATTTAAAAATGCAAAATAAAATAATAAATACTTTTTTGATATTTCTATTTGGAGTGATACTAGGAATATTCTCGAAATGGCTAGATAATTTAAGTATTGATGATTCTGTGTGGTGGCAACATATATTAGGAATGTTGAATCTTCACAATGTGTTTTCTTTGTTTGGAATATGGATGTTTATTGCTATAACAATATCCGTTTTTAGTAAAACTCCAAAAAGAGCAAGTATCAATGTATTATGCTTCTTTTTAGGAATGACAGTTAGTTATCATTTATATACAATACTCTTTTGTGACTTTAATCCGATGAAGTATATGATGATATGGTATGGATTTACATTGATTTCTCCGTTACTAGCTTATGTCTGTTGGTATGCTAAAGGTAAAAAACAAAGTATCAATGATAATAAGTAGTCTAATTCTTTCAGTCATGTTTATATCGTCATTTCACATTGGAATATGGTATTTTGATTTAAAAAGTATAATTAATTTATTGATTTTTATAGGAACAGTCATTGTATTATATGAGAATCCTAAAAATACTATTTATAGTTTAATTATATCAATCATATTAGCGTTTATGATTAGAGTGGTATTGTAATACCAATTAAGGTAAAATAAAATAGAAAGAAGTGATTAAAATGGATATGTACCAAAAAAGAAAAATCAGAGCAGAAAAGAAAAATAATCAACAAAATAATGAGGCTGAAAAAATCGATATCAACTGGTAAGTGGGGAGTCATGAAAAAACACACTTGAATACTTGAAAATAAAAGGAATTTTTACTAAATGCTTTTTACATTTTGGGACATTTTTTAATAAATTTTAATTTAAATTGATAAGTGTACGACTTATGAAAAACTAAAGGAAAGGAGATTATTTATGGAAGATAATAAATTAATTATATATAAAAATAGTGAGGGTAATATTATAGTAGATGCTATTTATAAAGATGAAACTTTATGGCTATCACAAAAAGGTATGTCAAAAGTTTTTGAATGTTCTACAGATAATATAAGCTTACACTTGAAACATATATTTGAAGATAATGAGTTAGATAAAAAATCAGTTACCGAGAAATGCTCGTTAACTGCCGATGACGGAAAAAACTATAACACAACTATTTATAGTTTAGATGCTATAATTGCTGTGGGTTATAGAATTAATTCTAAAAAAGCAACAGAATTTAGAATATGGGCAACAAAAATATTAAAAGAATATATGACAAAAGGTTTTGCTTTAAATGATGAACGTTTTATAAATGGAAATAAATAT
>JAQXQC010000018.1 GCA_029100965.1 Bacilli bacterium
TCCTACCATATCTTCAGTAACATAAACTGGAATGAATTCCTTACCATTATGTACTGCAAAAGTGTGTCCAATAAAATCAGGATAAATTGTTGAACGACGAGACCAAGTTTTAATTACTTCTTTTTTTCCAGATTCATTTAACTTTTTAACCTTATCTAATAATCTATCAAAAACATAAGGTCCTTTTTTTAAACTTCTTGCCATTTAAACTTTCAATCCTTTCTTTTTATTTCTTACGACGAGTCACGATATATTTATCTGATTCTTTTTTATTTTTTCTAGTCTTATATCCTAGTGCTGGTTTACCCCATGGAGTCATTGGTCCACTTCTACCAACTGGAGCTCTACCTTCACCACCACCATGTGGGTGATCATTAGGGTTCATAACAGATCCACGTACAGTAGGTCTTATTCCTTTATATCTTGTACGGCCTGCTTTACCAATTTTAACAAGTCCAAAATCTTCATTTCCTACAACACCGATTGTTGCACGACAAGTTCCTAAGATTTTTCTTTGTTCCCCACTAGCAAGTCTAATTAATACATACTTACCTTCACGTCCTAAAATTTGAGCACTATTTCCAGCACTTCTAGCAAGTTGTCCACCTTTTCCAGGTCTTAATTCAATGTTATGAATTACAGTACCAACTGGAATGTTCATGATTTCCATTGTATTACCAGTTTTTACATCAACTTTACTGCCTGATTCTACAACATCACCAACTTTTAGTCCTTTAGGAGCTAAAATGTATGATTTTGTACCATCTTTATAAGTAATTAGTGCAATGTTAGCTGATCTATTTGGATCGTATTCAATTGCATTTACAATAGCAGTAATTCCATCTTTTGTTCTTTTAAAATCAATTAGACGATATTTTCTTTTTACACCGCCACCACGATGTCTTACTGTAATTTTTCCTTGGTTATTACGACCATTTGTTTTTTTCTTGGTTACAACTAAACTTTTTTCAGGAGTGGTCTTGGTAATTTCTTCATTTTTCAAAGTACTTTTTTGTCTTTGACCATTGGTAATTGCTTTATATACTTTTATAGCCATTATAATTTTCCTCCTTTATTAGTCGAAACTAATCGTATTTCCTTCTGCTAATTTTACAATAGCTTTCTTATAACGATTTGTTTTACCAGTATATCTTCCTACTCTTCTATCTTTTGGATGAACATTAATAGTACGAATATCAATAACACGTACATTAAAAGCATCCTCGATAGCTTGTTTAATTTGTGTTTTGTTTGCTCTAACATCTACTTTGAAAACGTATTTTCCTTCACTTTCCATAGATGCAGATTTTTCAGTGATTACAGGAGCAAATATAATATCATAATTATTCACGAGTAAGCACCTCCTCTAATTTGTTTAGAGCACTTTCTGTAATTAACATGTTGTCAGCATTTACAGTATCGAACGCATTTACTTCTTCAAATGTTACTAATTTTACATTTGGTAAATTACGACATGCTAAGCAAACATTTTCTGTTAATTCATCTACTACTACTAGTACTTTATTATTTCTAATTTTAAGATTATCTAATAGATTAATCATATTTTTTGTTTTATTATCTTCAAAACTTAAATTTTCAAGAATAATTAACTCTTTATCTAAGTTCTTATAAGATAATGCAGATAAAACAGCAAGTCTTCTTTCTTTTTTGTTTTGTTTCTTTTTATAATTTTTGTTTGGAGTTGGTCCAAATACAATTCCACCGCCACGCCATTGAGTTGCACGAATGCTTCCTTGACGAGCGTTACCTGTTCCTTTTTGTTTCCATGGTTTTCTTCCACCACCACGAACTTCACTTCTAGTTTTTGTTGATGCACTAGCTTGGCGTGCATTAGCCATATTTAAAACAATTGCATTATGTAACACTGCATCGTTTGGTTCGATTGCAAAAATGTTATCATTTAATTTAATATCCTTAACCTTTTCACCGTTAATGTTTAATAATTCTATTTTAGCCATTTTCTTCTTCCTTTCTGCCATACTAATCATTTAAGAATAACTTTTCTATATTATAGTGTGTTCTTTATGAAATAATAATACTTAAAATTATTCTTCTGTTTGTGATGGTACTTCTTCAGAAGTATTTTCTTCTACTACTTCAGGAGTTTCAACTTCATAAGTAATTAATTCTAAAGTTTCATTTACTTTTCCTTCGTGTTTAATAGAAGATTTTACAAATACTAGTGAATTTTTAGGGCCAGGAACGTTTCCTTTAATTAATAAGCAATTGTTATCTAAATCAACTGAAATGATTTCTAAGTTTTGAACAGTTACTTGTTCTCCACCCATTCTACCAGGCATTTTCTTTCCTGGTAATACTCTCATTGGTAACATTGTACCTAATGATCCTACACCACGGTGATATTGGCTACCATGTCCCATAGGTCCACGAGATTGGTTCCATCTTTTAATAACACCTTGTGTTCCTTTTCCTTTTGAAGTGCCAGTTACGTCTACAACTTCTCCTACACTAAATACATCAGCCTTTAATTCTTGGCCTAAACTGTATCCGCTAACATCAACACCTCTAAGTTCTTTTAAGAAGCGCTTAGGTGTAGTATTAGCTTTCTTTAAATGACCGATTTCTGGTTTGTTACTACGACGTTCTTTTTTCTCTACACTAGCAAGTTGAATTGCTTCATATCCATCATTTTCTTTTGTTTTGATTTGACTTACGATATTTGGTTCAACTTCTACTACTGTAACAGGAACTAATTTACCGTTTGTAGCAAAAACTTGAGTCATTCCTCTTTTGATACCTAAGATTCCTTTCATCATTAGTCTTTCCTTTCTTAATATTTGATTTGTATATCAACACCACTAGGTAAATCTAAGTGACTTAATGCACTTATTGTTTCTTTACTTGGGTTATTGATGTCAATTAATCTTTTGTGCGTACGAATCTCAAATTGTTCTCTTGAGTCTTTGTACTTATGAACTGCTCTTAAGATTGTATACTTTTGTACCTTAGTTGGTAATGGTACTGGTCCTGATACTTCTCCACCAGTTCTTTTTACTGTTGCAACAATTTTAGCTGCTGCCTCATCAATGATTTGGTGTTCGTATGCCTTTAGCGTAATTCTAACCTTTGTACTTGACATATCTAAACTCCTCCTTTCGCCTATATCTGGTATAGACATAGCTCCGAACAAATTACCTGATACCCTTATAAACATTTAACAACTTAACCGGGTGTATCAGCAACTTTGCACATCTCTGCCATCTACACGATTGATATTGTACTATAAAAAATCAGTAATTGCAAGCGTTTTTTACCTTTTTTTCAACTTTTTTTGGATTAAAGTACTGATTAGAATATTAGCTAATATATTTAACTAAAATACATAAATATTTTTTTATTTATATCTATTTAATAATTACCTATTATCTTTCATAAAGACGAATCATTTATAAAACTAAAATCTCTCTTTCGTTATATCTAACTAATCTTATCAATCTTAAAAATTTAGATTTTAATAATCAAAAAAATCACACATAAAATAAAATGTGCAATTTAATTTAAAATTCAAAGATTATTACTTTTTTGCTTTGGTTCTTGCTTTTATAGGTGATTATTTCTTTAATATAACTATAGAATAGTTTTTTAAAGACAAATTACTGATTACCTTGTTCATTTCTTGAATGTTTAAGGATTTTAATAATCCAATCATATCTTTTTCTATTTTACCATCAAATATAATATTATCTACTATCATATCATTAATAACTTCTATATTTTCAAAGCTAAATAACTCATTGCTAATTAATACTTTCTTTTTTCTATTTAAATCATCTTCAGTAATTTTAATGTTTTTTAGTGTATTTTCTATTTTTGTGATTACAGATTCATAAGATGGTGTTTCATTGATTAATGAAATTAAGGCATGGCTATCACAATTTAGTAGATTTAAATATAATGAATTTGTAATTATGTTCTCATCTTTAGCTTCACGATCGAAATCAGATGTATCATCAAATAAAGAAGAAAATAAAATAAATAAATATAAATTATACCTTCGAATATCTATTTCAATATCTTTTAAAGAAATTTTTATATTGTATGCCAATTTTGGAACTGGTGTATCCATTTTAATTATTTCTTTTTGTTTAACTACTTTATTTGGCTCTTGATATTCTTTTATCTTTATTTTTTGTGGAGAATGAAAATTTTTTTCTGATTGATTTTTTTTAATTGCTTCTAATAAATCTTCTTCATCAAAATTTCCTGTTATTACTAAAAACATGTTTCCTGGATGATAAAATGTGTTATAACATTCATACAAAATATCTTTAGTAATTTTATTGATATCATTTGTTGTACCTATAATACTATCTTTAAATGGATTATTGTAAAAACTATTTTTTCTAATATACTCATATAAAACATCTGTTGGATTGTCATCACACATATGAATTTCTTGAGTAATAATTCCTTTTTCACTTTCAACATTTTCTTCCGTGAAATATGGTTCTTGAACATAATCTAATAGATATAATATATTTTCTTTTAAGTTATTTGGTCCAGAAAATAAATAAGTAGTATTTTTAAATGTAGTATAAGCATTACATAAAGCTCCACTTTTTGAAAAGAACTCTTCTGGTTGTAATCCTTCTTTTTGTACAAAAACTTTATGTTCTAAAAAATGTGCTACTCCGTGAGGAACCTTTTTCATTTTAAATTCTTCTAGTGGTACAAATTCATTATAGATTGATCCAAATTTTGTTGTAAATGTTACATAATTATTAGTTGAATCACTCTTATTGTATAAAAAGACTTCTAAACCATTTTCTAGCTTTTCATAAGTAATTTCTTCTCCTATAGTATTTAACTTAATTTTTTTCATCAGTTTCCCCCTCTTTTTTCCCTTCTAAAAGATATAGTGTATGCATAGATATTTTTTTGGAAACTGCCATAATATCTTCTTTTGTGACTTTTTTTATGTTTTCAATCCTTTTTTCAAAATCATCTGAATTTACTAGCATTCTCGCATAATAAGTATTAATAATACCACTGGGACTATCTGTACTTGCTTTTATGGAGGCAATTATTGTTTCTTTGGAATTATTAAAAACCTCGTCGCTAAATTTTCCTTTTGATACATCTTGCAAAGTTTTTTTGATTAACTTTAATACATTCTCTGAATTTCCATTTTCTATTCCAGAATATATCATCAAAATATTATCATAGGTTTTTTGATTAGAATTAATATAATAGGCATAAGAGTTTTTTTCACGTACTGTATCAAGTAATAATGAATTAGAACTACCACCTAGCATTTCGTTATAAACTAGTAATACATATTTCCTTTCAAAATCAGTTAAATGATTCATTGTACATAGTATCGTTAATTGAGATTGATTTGCTTCATATTCTTCAGTTATTTTTTTTATTCTTTTTCTAGGGGTTAGTTCGTCTATTAGAATGTCTTTTTTATATTTTTTAAATGTGTTAATTTTGAAATACTTTTTAAAAAGTTCCTTTATTTCATTTGTCTCTATATCTCCTACTACAAAGACATCTACAAAATCATTGGCTAAAACTGATTGATAGTATTGATACAAACTTTCAGATGTTATTGATTCTAAATCTTCTAAATATCCAAATGAATTATAAGAATATGGCATATCTTTTGTTGTTTCTAGTAATTTGATTAATGTATATTTTAATTTATTATCTGATAATTTTTGAATACTTTTTTCTAACTTGCTTTTACATTTTTTTAGCCCATCATCGAGAAATTTTTCATTCTCTATATTTGGATTAAATAATACATTCATAAGAAAAGATATTGAATATTCATTCATTGATTTTTCTGTGTATTTTTCGTTTAAAAACCTGACTTTAAAAGATAAATTAGAGTCGTTTCCTATTCTCATATTAGAACTAACTAATTTTAAGTCATACAAATTTTCTGTTTCACGAATAAGTTCTTGCTCGGTTTTAAAATCTTTTGTTGTATATAATAAAATTGATTTTAGTAAATTTCTAATAGTAATTTCTTCTTTTTTTAATTTTCTTCTAAAATTTACTTCTACTGTAATTGTCTTAAATTTTGTTGTTTTTATAATATGCAAATTATAGGATCCCATATTAATTTGTTCATAGTTCATGCTTTCACCTCTAATTATATTATAACTAATATTTATAATTTTAAACAAGTTTCTAATGCTAAAATAATCATATTATCTAATTTTTCTTCTCTTTCTTGACTTGTTATTATAACATCTTTTTCAAATTTTGAGTCCACTATTGTCAAAAGACAAGCAGATTTTTTATGTAACATTGAGGCAATATAAAATAAAGCAAATGCTTCCATTTCGCTTGCCACTATAGAAATATCTTTTGGAAGTGAATTTAGTAAATCGGCAAATTGTTCTTCGTTTAAATAGACATCAAAAGCTTCATTACAAAGACCATATCCTTTTTTATAAGAAATATTTTTTTCTTTAGCTGTTAATTCTATTTCATTATTTAATATTTTTGAAGCAAAAGATAAGTGGGTATTACGATCTCTATTTATTGATAATGCAAAATTACTTTCTGTATAAGAACCTTCTAGTAAAACCGTATCTAAAATTTTAAAGGTTTCATTAAAACTACCACTTGTTCCTATCCTTATAATTACTTCTACTCCGTAGAATTTATATAATTCATATGCATAAATTCCCATACTAGGCATTCCCATACCTACTGGAAAGATTGTAATTTTTTTATCTTTATATTCTCCAGTAAAAGCTGTCATTCCTCTTACTGAATTTACTATTTTTGCATTTTTTAAATACTTATTAGCAATATATTGGCACCTTTTGGGGTCTCCTGCTGTTATAACAATTGGAGCAATTTCTCCTACTTTAGCTTCTATATGTGGTGTTGGCACTTTATCATTCCTCTCTTATTTATTTGTGTTATTATTTAGATTAGTTTTCAATTGGTTGATGCAGCTATTTTTTGAGTAATATCCATTTTATAAGTCATTAGATTATTCTTTCTAGTTCGCGTTATTCCTAAAAGTTCTTGTTCTCCGTTTAAAAATTTATCAATTTGCTCATTAATATTATCGGAATTATTTAGTCTTTTTTGGCAAGACTTAATTAGTATTTTATAAATTTTGTTAAATTTTTCGATATTTTCTTCATCATTAGAAATATTAATTGTTAAATTCAAGTTGCTATATTTAAATTCATAGGTTGTTTTTAACTCGTTTATTGTATATGAAATAAATATAGAGTAATTTTTTAATATCGCAGATGCTACAATACTATCTTTTGTTAATTCTTGAACATCTGTACTATTATTAAAATTATTTACAATATCTAAAAGAGCGTTATCAATAGCTTCTGAAGTTGAATTTTCTACTGGTTGTTCCCTTATATTTTGATTAGGACTGCCAAAAAATTTAATATAATTTAAAGCTAAAATCAATATGATTAAAAAGATTAAACATATCCACATTATTATTGTTTTTTGTTTATTCATTTTTACTCCTTTTATTCTTATTTTTTTGTTTTTTATATTTCATTATTTTCTTTTTTTATTAACACTTCTCTTGGCTTAGATCCATTTGGTGGTCCAATAATTCCTCTTTCTTCTAATAAATCTATAATTCTAGCTGCTCTATTATAACCTAAGCGATATTTTCTTTGAATTAATGATGCACTAATTTTTCCTGCTTGTATTACATAATCAACTATTTCATTATACAAGGGATCTTCATATTCTTCATCGGATTCATATCCATCATTATGACTTTCTGAATCATTTTTCATTTCTGTTAGTGAATTATCGTATTGTGCTTTTTGTTGCTCACAAACAAAATCTACAACTTTTTGAATTTCTTGTTCACTAACGAATGCTCCTTGAATACGTACTGGAGAATTTTCTCCCATTGGTAAAAATAACATATCTCCTTTACCAAGTAATTTTTCTGCTCCTGTTGAATCTAATATTGTTCTAGAGTCTATGCTAGATGATACAGCAAATGAAATACGTGATGGAATGTTTGCTTTTACCACTCCAGTAATGACATCAGTTGAAGGTCTTTGTGTTGCAACGATTAAATGAATACCTGCTGCCCTAGCCATTTGGGTAATTCTCATTATTGAATCTTCAACTTCTTTTGCTGCTACTAACATTAAATCTGCTAATTCATCTATAATGACGACAATATATGGCATTTTAGGATATTCTGGATTGCTTTCGCAGAATTCATTATATCCTTTGATATTTTTATTTTTTGTTTGTTCAAAAACATCATATCTTCTTTCCATTTCTACAACAATATTCTTTAATGCAATTGATGCTTTTTTAGGATCTGTTACAACCGGACATAGCAAATGAGGAACTCCATTGTACATACTAAGTTCTACTTTTTTAGGATCAACCATTACTAGTTTTACTTGTTCTGGCTTGGTTCTCATTAAAATAGATGTGATAATGCAATTCATACAAACTGATTTACCTGATCCAGTTGCTCCTGCTACTAATAAATGTGGTGTGGTATTTATTTCCATCCATTTTACTTTACCCATGATATCTTTTCCAAGACCTACTGCAAGTAAATTTTTTTCGTTTACTTCAGGCATTTTTGATAATACCTCTTTGAAAGAAACAGAACTATTTACTTGATTTGGCAACTCAATACCAATTGTATTTTTTCCAGGAATTGGAGCTTCAATTCTAACATCTCGTGCTGCTAATGCTAGTGCAATTTCTCTTTGAATTGATAACAATTTACTAACTTTTGTTCCTGCTTTAATTTCTAATTCATACTGCGTAACTGTCGGACCAATATTAACTTGAACAATTTTTCCAGTAATATCAAAATCTTTTAATACTTTTTCTAATTCGGTTATATTTTGTTTTGCTTTTGTTTCATTTTCTTTATTACTAACATTTTTAACTGTATTTAATAAATTAATTGGTGGTAATTTATAATTCTCATTTACACTATTAATAATTACTTCATCTTTTATTTCAAGGCTTTCATTTGTGTTAATTTTTGGAGGTGTTCTCATAATTGGAACATCTGCATCTATATTTTCTACTTTAACTGGTTCTACCACAACAGCAGGTTCTTCAAGTGGAAGTTCTTCAGCATCTGGTACTTTTGTTTTAATTAAATCTTTTGTATCTTCTTTTTCTTCTTCATCTTTTTCTGGCTTTTGCCACATTTTTTCGATTGATGGTTTTATTTTATTAAATAAATCAACAATACTTATATTGAATATTAGTACAATTCCAAGAACTAACAAAGTAATTGTTACAATCATTGCTCCATTTCCAAAACAAGTTACAAATAAATAACTAAATATTGCACCAATGATTCCACCACCAGAATTAGAAAGTGCTGTATTACTATTAAAGGATATCATTAAATTATTAAATGTTTCTGTAATAATTTTTATACCTTCTGTTTTGTTTATTTCTATATATTTAACATGGAACATTACTAAGATAGAAATTACTGTAATATATATTCCAATCATTTTACTTGATAACAAGTTCGGAGCTTCTTTTTTAAAAATAAGACAAATTCCTACTACTCCAAAAAGAATTAATAATGCTAAGTATAGTGTTCCTACTAAAAAAATTGCAAAACTTCTAGCAATGTTCCCTACTATTCCTGTTCCTAGTATTCCTATAATGCTAAATAGTATAATAATAACTCCTACAATCTCATTACTATATTCAAATTTATTTTTATTTTTTTCCTTTTTTGCCTTTTTTTTGGCCATAATGTATCACCTTACCAACTACTTCTAACTATTAAGAATTATATAATATCTTTTAGTAATAGTCAATCAAATTAACCACACTTCAAAGAATAAGAGGAAGCTAGATTTCTAGTTTCCTCTATCTATATATAAACGCAAATTCGTATCTTACTTGCGAACTTACGACACACTATGAAGAGTAATCCAATTCTCATAATTACTCTACACTATCTATAATATTCTTCTATAAATAGTATAGTATAAACTTTATATTTTTATTCTCTTTTTATGTTAATTAATTATTAGTTAAAACTTTTTTCTTTGCCTCTTTATTTTTTACATCTTTATATTTTATTAATGTATTTAATGCATATTTGCTTAACAACAGTTCGTTTTCTAACTTAGCCTTTTGCACGATATATTTTGTATTGCTTATTTCAATTTTTAACCAATCTATTCTATTTATTATGTTATTTATTGATATTTTATCTGCATTTTCTTGATCAATTAGCCATTCGTTTTTTAGAATGTGATAAATATACAAACAATTAAGTTGACCGTTATTTGGAATAGTCACAAACGCATTTCTTTTTTGATTACTAAACCTTGCATATAATCCTAAAAGAATACTATCATCTAAAAATTTCATCATTTTAATATCTTCTAAATCTATTGTAATACTTTTGACATTTTGACATACGTTAACTAAGTTTTTTTGATATAAATTTTTTTGATTTGTAATGCTTGTATTTTTTGAGTTAATTAATTTTTTAAATTCTGTATTTTTTGCATTTTTACAATTTCGATTAAATACATAGTAACCTCTCCTTGTTAAATATTAAATATGCCTTTGAAATTAAGACTACTATTATAATAGCATATTCACAAATATTTTTCATCATTTTAATTTAATATTACGGAGAATATGTTTTAATTTTATCCTCCATTTTATTTATCTTAATTTCTGTACTTCCCTCTTGATCTGTCCTATATATTTTTGAATCTTCTAAATTATTTAATGCTTCTTTATTAGGATGTCCATAACGATTATTCTTTCCAACACTAATAATGGAATTCTTAGGATTGATTTCATTTATAAAAGACTTACTACTGCTTGTCTTACTTCCATGATGTCCTACTTTTAATACATCTACATTTGATAGATTATATTTATCTAATATATCTTTTTCTTTCTCTACTCCTGCATCTCCCATAAACATAAACTTATGACCATCAAGTTTAGTATAAATAACAGTACTATTATCATTTTCATTATCATAATATTTAGTTTGTAAGAAATGGAACTTGTTATTATCTATATTTAGTTCTTTAATACATGAATAATATTTAATTTTTTTCTTATCTAATACTTTAATTAATTCTTGTTCTAAAACATTATATGGTCCACAATTAAAGATTACATTTTCTACTTTAAATTTATTAACTAAGTTAATCGCTTCTCCCATATGATCATAGTCTCCATGTGGTGATTGTCAAAAAGTAAGTCGAATGTAATTCGAATTTTTTCAAAGAAAAAAGATTGCAAAACGCAATCTATCTACTTCTTCTAATATTATTTTCAAGTTCAATCGTCAAATCTCTTTCAATTGATGTAGTAGTTCCAAGAACAAATTCATCAGTTATTCCATAATTAAATTGAAAATTAGGATTTGCAACAAATCTCTTATTTTCTACATCTAAATATCCTATACAAAACTGGCTTGGTATAATATTTCTTTCAAAATATGATTCTGGAATTTTATGATCTTCCCAATCATCAAAATAAGATTCAACAACTCCGAATTGTTTATATTCTCTTGATCCATTAAATTCTTTTGAAACTACAAAAATACAAGTTGCACCGAATCCACTTCTATTAATATTTGGATTAGTAAGACTATCAAAATCTAAATTGCAGTATGTATTTTCAAAAAAGTGTTGAGTATCAGATAATTCGTCCCTTATGCCATTTTGTCTTAACTGACATTGTCCGCCATTATATATTAATGTTTTTACTCCATCTTCATCATATATACAGTCAATAGGAGCATCTTCTAATATTTCATTTGGGAGACTGTCAATTTCAGTTGCTGAACAGATAAATCCTCTTTTCATAATATTATCTGCAGATCCTAAATCAGTAGCATGTTGATATATTACATAACCACTTTGTTTGCAAAAATTATATATTTTTATTAATAAGTTACAAAGTTCGTCACCATAATATTCTTTTGCTTCTTCGTAATTCACAATATTACCTCCTATACCTATTATATCACACCAATTCATATTCTCTAGCAATTATTCTCTCATTAGAGCAATATTTAATTACATATTTATTATCCTGTTTACAAATAATAATTCCTACTGTATCATTTTCTTCAATAGTTTTTATATTCTTATCTATATAATTCATATAAGTCATAATTTGTCCAGTGTGCTCTTTCTTAAGTTCTGTTATCTTTAATTCTACGACTACATAACACCTATATTTAATATTATAAAGTAATAAATCAATATAGTTGTATCTATTACCTAATTTAATTGGATATTCACTTTTTATAAATGTAAATCCATTT
>JAQXQC010000019.1 GCA_029100965.1 Bacilli bacterium
AAGTAATGAAAGATGGCTGGGGTCCCATTACCAATAGAGGAATTGGAATAAATTTAAATACGAACAAATTATATAAAAAGCAGGAATATTTTCCCGCTTATGTTTAAATTTTTTTGAGACATTTTCCTAAACTATTGACATAAATTATTTAAAAAATAGTACTTTTAATTTTTATTATTTTACGATATAATAAAAAATATAGGAAGTGGTAAAAATGGAAATAAAAGAATTAACTGAATTATACAAAAAAATAAAATTAGAACTAAACTCAATTAGGAGGTCACTTTGACTACGAGAAAAAGGAAGAAGAATTAAAAAAATTAATACAAGAACAATCAAAAGATGATTTTTGGCTAGATAAAAATGAAGCCAATCAAAAAATTACCCAAACAAATGAATTAAAAACAATAGTTGAACCAATACAAAATTTATCCAAAAGAATAGAAAGTAACTTAACTACATTAGAAGAATTAACAGAAGAAGACAGTGAATTAAGTATTTTAATCGAAGAAGAATTAACAGAAGATCAAAAAATACTTGAAAACTTAAAGTTACAAACTTACTTATCAGGAGAATATGATAAAAATAATTGCATTATGGAAATTCATTCAGGTGCAGGAGGAACAGAAGCATGTGATTGGGCCAATATGCTCCTTAGAATGTATCAAAGATATTTTGAAAAGAAACATTATAAAGTAGAGCAATTAGACTATCAATCCGGAGAAGAAGTAGGGATCAAAAGTGTATGTTTAAAAGTTATAGGACAAAATGCTTATGGATATTTAAAACATGAAAAAGGCATTCACCGACTAGTTAGAATTAGTCCATTTGACTCAAACAAAAGAAGGCATACATCATTTGCAGCTGTAGAAGTAGTTCCAGAAATTGATAAAAATGTAGAAGTAGATATTCAAGATAAAGATTTAAAAATTGATATTTATCGCAGTAGTGGTCCAGGAGGACAAGGGGTAAACACAACAGATAGTGCAGTTCGTGTAACACATTTACCAACAGGAATCGTCGTAACTTGTCAAAATGAAAGAAGTCAAATTCAAAATAAGGAGCATTGCTTAGAAATTCTTCGAAGTAAATTATATCAATTAGAATTAGAAAAAAAGAATGCTGAGATTAGTGATATGAAAAAAGGCCAAAAAGCAATAGCTTTTGGTTCAGGAAAAAGAAGTTATGTAATGTGTCCATATACCTTAGTAAAAGATAATGAAAGCGGCTATGAAACAAGTAATGTAGAAAAAGTTTTAGATGGGGAGTTAGAAGAAATAATAAAATCCGGTTTAAAGGTGTGATAAGATGTTTTTTAAAAAATTAAGAAGAAAAAGGATTGAAAAAATATTAGAAAATGTAGAAAAAAAGAATTTAGTAAAACGTTATTTTTTATTAGCATTAGGTTGTTTCATTGTAGCACTTGCATTCAATGTTTTTTTTAAACAATATGGAATAGTTTGTTTTGGTGTATCAGGCTTATCAATCGTAGCAGAACATTTCGGAATACCAAGTGTTTTATTTATTTTAATATTTAATATTCTTTTATTAATATTAAGTTATTTTACTTTGGGTTGGAAAAAGACTCGTAATGCTTTAGTAGGTTCTTTAATGTTTCCAGTATTTGTTGCTTTAACAGAACCGTTAGTTCCTTATATTCAATTTGCTGATGTAGAATTATTAGTAATAGCAATTTTTGGAGGAGTTTTATCAGGATTGGGTTATGGACTAATCTTTAAAACCAATTTTAATACTGGGGGAACAGATATTCTTTGTGAGATTGTTGCTAAATATACAAAAGTAAGTTTAGGAAAAGCAATGTGGGTTTCTGATGGAATAGTTGTATTATCAGGATTATTAGTTTCTTCATGGGAAGTTGTATTATATGGATTTTTAGTTCTATACATCATTAGTTTTATGACTGATAGAGTAGTTTTAGGAATTTCACAAAGTAAAGCATTCTATATTGTTACTAAAAATGAAGAAGAAGTCAGAAGTTTTTTACTATCCATAACAGATGGAGGAGTTACTCTAGTAAATGCTAGAGGAGGATACACGAATGCCAAAGAGACACTGTTACTAGGTGTAGTACCAACAAGACAATACTTTATTGTCAAAGAAGGATTAAAAGAATTAGATCCAAATATTTTTTTTCTAGCATGTGATGCCTATGAAGTAAGTTCAAGGAGTAAGGAATAATGGAAAAAAGAGATACAAGAATCGATGAAATTATTAATAACTTAACCATCAGAAATCGTAGCGAGAGAATAGCTATTTTTATCTGGGGAGTTTTTACTTATGCTACAGCCTTCAGTGTATTCTTTTCCCCACAAAATATTGTAACAGGAGGAACAACAGGACTTTCTTTATTAGTAGATAAATTTCTAAAAATAGATACCAGTATTTTTGTATTTGTATCATCATTTGTTTTACTAATTATTGGTTATTTTTTACTAGGAAAAGAAAATACTATTAAAACAATCTTTGGTGTTATCTTATTACCAATATTTTTAGAATTTACGAGCATCTTTCAAATCATGTTTCACTTAGAAATTTCTTCGTTATTCTTAACGATTTTCTTCGGTGGAATAATTATGGGATTAGGAAATGGAATGATCATTAGAAGTGGATTTTCTGTAGGAGGATTTCAAACTATTTATCAAATATTTTATAAATATTTTGGAATATCTATTGGAAAATCAACTCTTTTAGTAAATGGAATCTTAGTCTTCTTCAGTGGAATAATTTTTGGATTCTCTAGTGCTTTGTATGCGATAATTGGATTATACATTTCTTCTGTTGTAACAGATAAAGTAATGTTAGAGTCTTCTATTACCAAAACATTTTATATTATTACGGAAAAGGAAAAAGAAATCAGTCAGTATATTGTTGAAAATTTTGGTTATGGAGTAACTGTTTTAAATGCAGTAGGAGGATATAGTAATGAAGAAAAGAAAATATTAATGTGCGCTGTTCCTACTAGAAATTATTATGAATTAAAAGATGTTGTACAAAAATTAGATAAAGAAGTATTTTTTCTAATTACAGATACTTATGAAATTTACGGTGGAGTGTAAAAAGTAAAAAAAGCACAAAAAATACAAATCAAAAAAGTAATAACTATGATATAATGGAAAATAGAAAAAGGTGGTAAAATGGAATTAATCAGGGTAGACAATGTCCAAAAAACATATAAAAATGGTGTTGTAGCGCTATATGATTTTAATCTAAGTATTCAAAAAGGTGAATTTGTCTTTGTTATTGGAGCAAGTGGTTCAGGGAAATCCACTTTAATCAAAATGTTATATCGTGAAGAAAGACCAGATAGAGGTTCTATTTTTATTGGAGGAATTAATGTTGCTAAACTAAAAAATAGAAAAGTATATATCTTAAGAAGAAAACTTGGGGTTGTATTCCAAGATTTTAAACTACTTCCTAAGCTTACTGTATTTGAAAATGTTGCTTTTGCAATGGAAGTATTTGGCTATGAAAAAGGAGAAATTCAAAAAAGAGTATTAGAAGTTCTTGATTTAGTTGGATTAAAAAATAAAGTAAGACAATATCCTGATCAACTATCAGGAGGAGAACAACAAAGAGTAGTTATTGCAAGAGCAATTGTCAATAAACCAAAATTATTAATTTGTGATGAACCAACAGGAAACCTTGATCCAGATACTTCTATGGAAATTATGAGGGTACTAGAAAATATCAATAATTTAGGAACAACAATTATTATGGCAACACATGATAGAGAAATCGTAGATAAAATGAAAAAAAGAGTAATCTTAATCGAATCAGGAAGATTAAAGAAAGACTATGAGAAAGGAACATATTATAATGAGAGGTATTAGAACAATTCAAAGATATATCAGAGATGCTTTCAAAAGTGTAATTAGAAATTTTTCATTATCATTAGCTTCTATCTCCTGTATTGCGATTACATTAATCGTAGTTGCCTTTTCTTTAGTAATTTCTTATAACGTAGAAAACTTCACCGAATCCATTCGTAAAGATGTTACCATGGTAATCTTTCTAGATAAAGATGCAGGAAAATCAGATTATGCCAGAATAGAAAAAGCAATCAGAGGAACAGGTAACGTAGAAAAATTAACTTTTAAAACAAAACAACAATCAGCAGAAGAAACCGCCAAAGGAAACGAAGTATTTGAAACAATCATTAAAGGATGGACAGATGATACCAATCCATTATTAGATAGTTTTGAATTAAAAGTAAAAGATGTTGAAAAAATCAAAGAAACTGCCAAAACAATAAAAGCAGTAGATAAAGTAAATACAGTCAGCTATGGAGAAGATATGGTGGATCAATTAATTACCATTTTTGATGTTGTCAAAAAAATATCTATTGGAGCAGTAGTAGCTTTAATTGTCGTAACAGCATTTCTAATTGCAAACACCATTAAATTAGCAATCTATGCTAGAAAAAGAGAAATCGAAATCATGAGATTAGTAGGAGCCTCAAATATTTCCATAAAAATCCCATTTGTGATTGAAGGACTATTCTTAGGACTATTAGGTTCTATCATACCTATCATCATCACTATCTATGGATATACATCCCTATATAATTTCTTCCACGGAAAACTATTCTCTTCATCCCTAGCAAAATTAATCTCACCAACACCATTTGTCTACTTAGCATCATTACTATTAATGATAATTGGAATATTAGTAGGAATGTTTGGTTCATGGAGAGCAGTAAAAAAATACTTAAAAATATAATAAAAATAAGAAACTTTCTAGATTTTATCTATAGTTTCTTATTTTTCACTTTCTCTAAATATAATTGATAATACTCCAAGATTTTTAAATAAGTAGAAGAGGAAACTTGCTCTTTAATCTCCAACAGTAACTCTTTCTCTCTACCAGCAAAAAAATCTGAATACCTTGTTTTAATATAAGAATAAATAACATCAATTTCATCATCACGAAGAGAAATATTTTGCTTACTTACAAAATTAACAATATCATTTTTTGTTAATTTCTTAATATAATTAAGAATAAAAAATTGATTCATCAGCACCACCACTTTATTATATGTCAATACTTTACAAAAAGAAGAAAAAAATAGAAGTATTTTTTTTAAAATAATTATTTTTAATGACAAAAATCTATTTCAAATGATACACATTTCTGCTATAATGATACTGATATGTGAGGAGGAAAAAATATGGCAAAGAAAAAAATAAAATTAAAAGGATCCAATTTTTTTGATAAAAATAAGCCAATTAACAAGGTTAGAAAAACAAAATTCACTTCTCATAAAGAACAAAGTTTTACTCACAAAAAACCAATTAATAAAGTAGCAAAAGTAAAACAAGTCACCAAAAGAAATAACTTAAGACCATATAGCAATACCCAAAAATCAAGTTCTTCATCAGGAAGATACTTACCAGATATAATCGAAAAGCGCTATCTATTTCTTCTTGTTTTAACCACTATTGTCTTCAGTGCAATCACAGTAAGATTATTTCAATTACAAGTATTAGAAGCTGATAGCTATGAAGAAAAACTAGTTGCAGCAACCGAAAAAGTAGTAGAAGGAGAATCTACACCAAGAGGAAGAATATATGATAGAAATTATAAATTATTAGTAGATAACGAAGCAGTAAAAACAATTTATTACAAAAAAGAAAGTGGCATTAGCAGTAAAGAAGAGATCAAATTAGCTAGAATCTTAGCCGAAAAGATTAATCTTGATTATAGTAAATTAAGTGAAAAAATGCTAAAAACTTTTTGGTATAAGAACCATGAAAAAGAAGCAGAAGCAAAAATTACCAAGGAAGAAAGAGAAAAATATAACGAAAGAAAGCTAGATGATAATGATTTAGAAGACTTAATTTATGAAAGAATTACTGCTGAAGATTTAGCAGAATATAACGAAATCGATAAAAAAACAGCATATATTTATTATTTAATGAATAAAGGTTATTCTTATGCAGAAAAAATCATTAAAAATAGTGGAGTAACTGATGATGAATATGCTTTTGTCAGTGAAAACATCGATACACTAAAGGGAGTAAATACCAAGTTGGATTGGGAAAGAACTTATCCTTATGGAGACGTATTTAAATCTGTTTTAGGAAATGTTTCTAGTTCTACCCAAGGAATTCCTTCTGAATTAGTAGAAGAGTATTTAAAAGAAGGATATAGCATGAACGATCGAGTTGGAATCAGCTATTTGGAGTTTCAATACGAAAAATACTTAAAAGGAACTAAAGCAAAATATAAAGTAACAAATGGAAATAATTATGAACTAATCGATGCAGGAAAAAGAGGAAATGATATTGTCTTAACAATCGATATTGATTTACAAAAATATTTAGAAGAACAATTAGCAAATGAAGTCTTATCGACCAAATCAGAAGCCCATACAGCATATTATGACCATAGCTTTGCCGTTGTTGCGAATCCTAAAACAGGAGAAATATTGGCAATGGCAGGCAAACAAGTCAAAAAGGAAAATGGACAATACAAAGTAACTGATTATACTCCAGGGGTAATTACTACTTCAGTAACTCCAGGATCAATCGTAAAAGGTGCTTCCATGTTAGTAGGATACAAATATGGGGCCATTAATATTGGTCAGTATCAGATGGATGAATGTATCAAAATTAGAAGTACTCCAGAAAAATGTTCATGGAGAACATTAGGCTATATTAACGATATCAATGCCCTAGCGTATTCTTCCAACGTTTATCAATATAAAATAGCCATTGCTGTAGGAAATGGAAACTATCGCTATGATCAACCATTAACCCTAGATAAGACTGCCTTTGATAAATATAGGCAAATGTATTCTTCCTTTGGTTTAGGTGTCAAAACAGGAATAGATTTACCATCAGAGGGACATGGATATTCTGGAAAATCCACTTTACCAGGACATTTATTAGACTTTTCAATAGGACAATATGATACTTATACCCCAATTCAAATTTCTCAATATATCAATACCATTGCTAACGGAGGATCCAGACTACAGCCTTATCTATTAAAAGAAGTTTATGAAACTTCAAAAGAAAATAAAGATAGCTTTGGTACAAAAATTTATGAAGCTAGTGCGAAAGAATTAGGAAAAGTAGATGTCGAAGAAAAATACTTAAATCGAGTAAAAGAAGGATTTAAAGCTGTTGTTAGTTATGGGTTAGGAACTCAATATATGGGTTCATATCAATCCATTGGTGCAGGAAAAACAGGAACCAGTCAAAGTTTTATTGATACCAATAAAGATGGAGTAGTTGATACAGAAACCATCACCACAAGTTTCGTTGGTTATGCACCATATGATGATCCAAGAATGAGTATTGTCGTAATTAGTCCTGACGTAGCAGACGCTAGTGCAGAGGCAACAAGCGGTATTAACAAGAGATTGTCATCAGAAATTGTCAATAAATACTTTGAAATTTATAAATGATGTGGTATAATACATCTAGTGCTTTAAAAGGAGGTGCATTATGGCTAAGAAAGATAGTAGAACTTTAGTAACATTAACTTGTCAAGAATGTAAGAAAGTTACTTATAGAACTCCAAAGAACAGTGATAATACAAAAGAAAAATTAAGCTTAAACAAGTATTGTAGTAATTGCCGTAAAGTATGTGAGTTTAAAGAAACAAAAACAAAATAGTTAAAGGGGAAAGAAAATGATTAATGTAAATGATTTTAAGAATGGGGTAACCATTAGTTATGATGGAAATATCTATCAAGTATTAGAGTCTGATCATGTAAAACCTGGTAAAGGAGCAGCAATTGTTAAAGCTAAATTAAAAAATTTAAGAACTGGCGCAATTGCTATGCAGACATTTAATGCAGGAATATCCGTTCCAAAAGCTCACATCAATAAACAACAAATGCAATATTTATATGCAACAGGTAATAGTTATAGTTTCATGAATATGGAAACATATGAACAAATTGAACTAGACGAAAGTCAAATTAAAGATCAAGTAAAATTCTTAAAAGAAGGTTTAAATGTTTATATTACTTTCTATGAAAATGAAATGTTAGGATTAGAATTACCAGAAAAAATTGACTATAAAATTACATCTACTGAACCAGCAATCAAAGGAAATACAGCAACGAATGCAACAAAAGATGCGATTATTGAAACTGGATTATTAGTACGTGTACCTTTGTTTATTGATGAAGGAGAAGAAATAATTGTATCTACCAAAGATGGTAAATACGTATCAAGAAAATAAGGAAATCCTTTTTTTCTTTACAGGAGAGAAAGATGAATATTGATTTAACAAAACTAATTACCAATATAGAAGAAGAAATCACTATAAATGATTCATTTGAATTAGATAAAGAATTATTTTCAAAAACAACAATTCGTTCGCTAAAAAACACAAAATTTGAAGGAACAATTACAAAGTTATGTGATGGAAATTATGAAATAGAAGGGAAAATATCAGGAATTATGGTCTTACCAGATGATATTACCCTAGAAGATGTCGATTATCCATTTGAAAGTAAAGTTTCAGAAAAATTTTGTGGAGTAGGAAAAAATGATGAAAATAATTTAGAAATTGTTCGAAATAGACTTGATATCCAAGACTTTTTATGGCAAAATATATTAGTGGAAATTCCTTTAAAAGTAAAATCTGAAAAGTCAGAGAATTTAACATTAAAGGGAGATGGATGGCGTCTTGTTACAGAAGAAGAATTAAAAGAAGGTAATAATTCTCCATTTAGTGAGTTAAGTAAAATATTTGATTCAAGGAAGGAGTGAGAACATGGCAGTTCCATTTAGAAAAGTAAGTAAAACTAGAAGAGATATGAGAAGAACTCATTATAAAGTAGTAGCTAATGGATTAGTAAAATGCTCAAATTGTGGTGAAATGATTCGTCCTCACAGAGTATGTCCAAAATGCGGATTTTATAAGGGTGAACAAGTAGTTTCAAAGTAAGTCCTATCTTAAGGACTTTTTTTATTACAAAAAATAACCAGTCCTATCAATTGATAAGACTGGTTTTGGTAGTAGTGGTTAGTGAAAAAAACACTAACCAAAAAATATTTTAATATAAAATAAAATAGCAACTATAAAACACATCTATTCGACAAACTTAACTACTTGAACGAAATAAAATTTACTAAAAAGTTACAATATTAATAAGTATTGTTTTTCTAAAATTAGTTAACTTTTATCAATGTATATATATATCGATGTATAATAAAAATAGAAAGAAGGGTTTAAATGAAAAAAGATTTAAAATTTTGCTTTGGGGCAATGGGATGTGGAAAAACTAGAAAACTACAAGGAGATTATTATAGTAAAATAGAAGATGGTTTTGAAGTAATTATTATGAAACCAAGTATAGATAAGAAAGCAGAAGATAACACTTTAGCTAGAGATGGTGAAAAAATAAAAACAACTTTTTTAATATATCCAGATACTAATATATATGTTTTAATAGCAAAATATTTATTAGAACGTAACCTAGATTTTATCTTAATTGATGAAGCTCAATTTTTAAAAGAAGAACAAGTTGAACAATTATCAGATATCGTTGATATATTAGGAATTAATGTTATTTGTTATGGACTTAGGACAGATTTTCGAGGAGAACTATTTCCAGGAAGTAAAAGACTGTTCGAAATGGCTGATCCAATTGAAAGTATCACAAGACAATGTAGTTGTGGAAATAATAAAACTTATAATATGCGCTTAGTAAATAAAATACCTTCATTTGAAGGAGAGCAAATCGCTATAGATGGTATAGAAGCAACTTATGAATCTATGTGTAGAAAATGCTATAAAGATACAAAGAAAAAAATTCTTAGTAAAACTAAAATTAAAAACTCATAGAAGAGAAAAAGAATGGTGATAAGATGTATGCAAAAGTAATTGTAGAAATCACAGCAAAAGCAGTAGATAAAATGTTTACCTATCAAATTCCTAGTAATATGATATCAAAAATAAAGATAGGTTCTAGAGTAAAAGTCCCTTTTGGATATCAAAAATTAGAGGGATTTGTCATAGAAATTACTAATCAATTAGAAGAAGACTATGAATTAAAGAAAATAGAAGAATTAGTAGATGAAACACCTATTTTAAATGAAGAAATGCTATACTTAGGGAATTTAATTGCCGACAAAATATTATGTTCAAGAATATCTATTTATCAAGCCATGCTCCCCAAAGCATTAAAAGCAAGTAATAAGACTAATATTCATAAAAAGATGAATAATTATCTTATTCTAGATTGGAGTAAAGATGATTTATCCAATTACTTAAAAATATGTCGCTATGAAGGACAAAAAAAAGTTCTAGAAAACTTTCTAGAAAAAAAAGAATTACTAATTACAAGGCAAGATAGTAGCATCAAAACAATTCTAAAAAAAGGAATTTGTCATCTAGAAACAAGAGAAAGTTATCGCTATCATTATGAAACAGATAAAATCGATAAAAAAGTAATTTTAAATGAGGAACAACAAAAAGCCGTATCAAAAGTATTATCTTCATTAAATCAAGAAAAAATCTTTCTGTTATATGGGGTAACAGGAGCAGGAAAAACAGAAGTTTATATGAATATAATAAAAGGTGTAATTGAACAAGGAAAAACCGCAATTATGCTTGTACCAGAAATTAGCTTAACTCCTCAAATTGTAGAAAGATTTATTTTAAGATTTGGACAAGATGTTGCTATTCTTCATTCTGGATTAAGTGATGGAGAAAAATATGATGAATATCGAAAAATAAAAAATGGAGAAGTGCATATTGTTGTCGGAGCAAGAAGTGCAGTATTTGCCCCCCTTAAAAATATCGGAATAATCATTATAGATGAAGAACATTCTTCTACTTATAAACAAGATAATCATCCAAGATATCATGCTAGAGATGTTGCCATTTTAAGGGGAAAATATCATCATGCTCCTATAGTATTAGGAAGTGCTACTCCTTCCTTAGAAAGTATGGCTCGAGCTCAGAAGAAAGTCTATGAACTCTTAACCCTAACCAAAAGAGCAGGAAATGGGCAATTACCAAAAGTATATATAACTAATATGAAAGAAGAAGTAAAAAAAGGACATTTTATTTTTTCAGAATTATTATTTAAAAAAATCGAAGAAAAATTAGCAAAGAAAGAACAAATTATTTTACTTTTAAATAGAAGAGGATATAGTTCCGTATCAAGTTGTGGGGACTGTGGAGAAGTCATAAAATGTCCAAATTGTGATATTAGCCTAACCTATCATAAAACAAGCAATATGTTAAGATGTCACTATTGTGGCTATGCCAAAGTAAAAGTAGAAGAATGTCCAAAATGTCATAGTCATAATATGAAAGATTTTGGCATAGGTACTCAAAAACTAGAAGAAGAATTACATCGCTATTTCAAAGAAGCTAGAATTGTTCGAATGGATATGGATACTACTTCCAAAAAAGGAACTCATCAAAAAATTATTGATGATTTTGGAAAAGAAAAATATGATATTTTAGTAGGAACCCAAATGATTGCTAAAGGATTAGATTTTCCTAAAGTTTCTTTAGTAGGAGTAATGAATGCAGATGCTAGCTTAAATATACCAGACTTTAGAAGTAGTGAAAGAACTTTTCAATTACTTTGTCAAGTATCAGGAAGAGCAGGCAGAGGAGAGATATCAGGAGAAGTTGTTATTCAAACTTATAATAACAATCATTATAGTATTATTTTAGCCAAAGAACAAAATTATTTAGCTTTTTATCAAGAAGAAATGAAAATAAGAAAACAACTAAATTATAGCCCTTATTACTATATTATTTTAATTAGAATTTCTACCAAAGATTATGAATTAAGTTTCCAAGAAGCCAAAAAAGTAGGAGATTATTTAAGAAAAAATCTAAATCCAAACACTTATATATTAGGCCCTGCTATGGCAAATATCTTTAGAGTAGATAATGTTTACTATCAACAATGTATCATTAAATATAAAAAAGATGAAGAACTAAAAAAAGTTTTGTTAAACCTAGATGCTCATTATAAAGGAAATAGCAAAGTATCACTAGAAATTGACATAGATCCAAGCAGATTATAAAAGAAAAATACTGAATCAGTATTTTCATGAAAGGAAAAAAAATATGAATGCCAAAAAATTTAATTTAGAATTACAAAAAGCGATTCAATTAAAAAGTATTACCCCTAATTGGATTTTAAATTTATATAAAAATGATAAAGTAAGTTATTTACATCATGTACCTGTCTCTAAATTATTACAAGAAAATTACACTACATTAATAGAAGAATGCAATGATACAGACTTAATTCCTATAGTAAATATAATGTACCAAGACAAAGAAATAAGAAAAACAATCAAAGAAAATTATTTATTGTTAATTCAAAAATGTAAAACTTTAGGAGAATTTAAAGAACTACTAAGAGTAAATTATTTAGATAACAAAAAATATTTTAATGATAACCTAGAAATAATATTAGGACATATTCCTAATGAATACATTTTTACACTTTTAACAGGAAATGGAATAGGAAAAAATAAAGAAGGATTTTTTAAAGAAAAAAGTCAAAATAAAATAAATCAATTTTTAATTAGTAATAAAAAGGAATATATAGAATTTTTGTTTTTCAGAAGTGATAAAGAAAAGACCAAAGAAGAAGAGAATTTAATAGAACTAGTAGTAAAACTAATCGAAGAAATATTAAACCATGAAAACTTAGAATACAAAGATATAAAATATATAGGAGGAGGAGCTTTTTCTGAAATTATAAAGATTGGTGATAAAATCGTAAAAGTAGGAAAAACTAGACATAATTATCAAATTCCTTATGACAAATCCATTTTACAACCAATTATTCGAGTCGATTTATCAAAAATATCTAATGTGGATACAACAATTGAGGTAATGGAAAATGTAGATACAAACTTTTTTATTTCCAAAGAAGAACAATATCAATTTTATGTTTCCCTTCGAGAAAGAGGAATTATTTTTGCGGATATCAAAGCACAAAATTTAGGAATTCTTTTAAAAGACAATAAAGTTCATTGGGATAAAAATTTATCGTTAGATAATGAAAATAGAGGAATTCAAAATACTGTTTTAGAAGAGCCTCAGAAAAAAGGAAATCTAGTTATTTTAGATACGGATTATTTATATACAGAAGAAGATTTTCAAAAAATTTTTGCTGAAGAAGGAATGATGTGTTGGGGTAGTGAAGAAGCATTTGAGTTTGAAGAAAGATACCAAAAATCAAAGCATAAAAAGGGAAAAAATAATCGTTAAAAATTAATTAAAAAGTAAATAGTATTCTTTTATATAGAAAAGAAGTGAGGAGCAAAACATGATAGAAGCAATTAAAATTATTTATGATCAAAGTAATATTAAAGAAATGTATTTTTGGTCAGAACTATTAAATTTAACGGGTATTTTTACTTATGAAATTACCCAAAAACAAGTGAGAAGTTTTAAGAATAGAAACTCTCTTGATTATTCTGCTATTTTTATTTTGACAACAAATATGAACCAAGAAGATATCAAATATTTACAAAAAATCTATCCTGAAGCAATACTAATTGATGGAGAAATCATTAAAAATATTAAATCTTTAAATATAAAAACAGAAGAAGAAAAAGAATTATGGAAAAAATACTTAAATAAATGGCTTAATAACTTAAAAGAAAAATTATTTGATCCTGTAGCAACAGAAACAAGTATTAATGCTTTAAAAAATATTGGTAATATTTACATTAAATATAATATAGCATTTCATCGTATTTCATCAATAAATTTTACTGATTATCAGGAATTGGATATCCAAAAAACAGCACAAGATTATTTTGTAAAGGCATATATTGATTTAATCAATCAAAAACAAGAAGGTTATATATATTTATACACATTAGCCCATCTAGGAAGATATATGAATGATACATGTGTACTTTTAAATCATAATCAATTAATAAAAGATGAAAAGATAATGAACTTTCTAAATTCTGTGTTAAAACAAGAACCTGGATATTTCAGTGCCTACTTACTAAAAGCTATTACCTCAGAAAATAGCATGTCACACTTATATCAAAGAGAGGCCATAGGATATTACTATATGATGGAAAGAATGCTAGAGGGTAGAGAATATGCATATAAACCTTTATACTATTATGCTAGATATTTAAAAAAACAAGAGCAAAATGAAGAAAGTGCATTGGAATATTATGATAAAGCCCAACGCTTAAATTTAACAGAATACAAATCATTATGTTACATTGGAAAATATTTTATGAAGAAAAAGAAATATGGTCAAGCAGAAGTAATTTTAGAAGAAGCAAAAAAAATAATATTAAGTAAAGAAAAATATATGCTTCCATTAGATTATGAATATTATAAAGCAATTTACTTAGGATTAGAATTTTTATATGGCTCTGCTGAAAGTTTTTGTAATTTAGACAAGTATGAGGATTTAGATAAAGAAAAAAAAGAATTGCAAAAAAATTGCTCTTATAATAAGGGATGTAATGAAATATTTGGAAAAGAAGAAAAAAAGAAAATTTTAGAAAGAATCAGATATTTATAGAAATTTAAATAGGAAAAATAAATCAGAATTTAATATTTTAAAAGCCCCATACATTGATATGGAGCTTTTAAAATATTAAATGAACTAAATAAAGTAACAAAATTCAAAATGGCGTCCCCGATGTGATTCGAACACACGACCTATCGCTTAGGAGGCGATTGCACTATCCAACTGTGCTACGAGGACAATAAAAAAAACTACTATTTCATTTTAGCATCTTTTTGTTTAAATAGCAATCTTTTCTTTTTGCGTTTTTCGCCAGCGTTTTTAAATTTTAATAGTAATTTTTCTTCATCCATAATTCGATTAACTTCAGATAGTAATAAATCATTAGATCTCTTTTCTTCTAATAAATCCATTACAAATTCTTCCAAAGTATCAAAATCTGAAACACTTTTTAATAAATCATAATTACTTTGTTCACCATTTATCCATACATTTAAAGCAGAAATATATTGATGATTAATAATATGATTAGCATTTAAAAATTTTCTTTTCTCCAAATTAATTTTTTCCATTAATTGATGATTTCTTCTATTTAAAATAACCATTAAATTCATAATTTTATCAGAAGAAAAAACCTCTTCTGATTTAAAATAATAATCATAATTTTTTTTTATATTTTCTTTTTCAATCTCAATTTCTTGTAATCTAGAATTAATATATAATTCATCTTTTATACTAATTTGTTTCATTTTCTCTCCCTCACATAATCTATATTGTATATTATATTTTATTGAAGGTCAAATTATTTTTGACAGTATTTTACGATTATGGTAAAATAAAGCGAAAAAGGGGGAATTATGATGTATTCACAAAAAGCAATTCAAAAGTTTTATAATTACTTAAAAATTTATAGACAAGAAACATATGATGGATTTTTAGGAGGAGCATTATTAGCACTAGATGAAACTAAGACAGTAAAATACACAGAGGCATTAAAACAATTAGATAAAGAATATACAATCGTAAATAACTTTATTCATTTAGTGGAAGAATTAAATCAAGATACGGGGAAAATATTCTTAGATTTTAATGTTTTATCTAAATTACTAGAAAAAGCTAAATTAAATGCCAAAGAATGTACCTATATTATTTTTACAATGGTTCAAAAAAATATTAAAGCCCATGTTTTAGAAGAAGATACCATCTTTGTAGATATCAATGATGTTAACAATTATCGATTTAAAACAATGAGCAAAAAAGAAGCATGCAGTCTTATTTTAGATAAGGAAATAAGAAATTTAAGTTTACAAGCAGAAATGGATCCTATTTTAAAAGAAAAAATAGATGAAATTCTTTCATTCTCAGAAAAACATGCACCTAATATCAATCATTTTAGACAAAATAATGCAATAATTCAATCTTCTTACTTTGAAAAAATAAATACTTTTGATGATCAAGATATCAAAAAAATACTTCAATCTCTAAAAAATATGAAAGTATCAGAAAATATATTAAAATATGTAGAAATTACATTAAAGAAAAATTATCAAAAAAGACAGGAAGCGAAGAAAGAAAAGACAATTATTTTAAAAAAAGAAACTCCTAAAAAAACTCTTTTAAGTGACAAAGAATATAAAACTTTAAGAAAAGAATTAGGAAAATATTATAATCTTTACCATAATAAACTATTAAAAGAATTAACTAACAAAGAAATGATATATTGTCTTTCGCTATTGTATCAATTAGGATTAGAAGAATCAGAAATTAATAATTTTCTTTCAAGATACCATTATTCTAATCCAAGTCAAAGATTAGAAAACCCTATAAAAGATTTTTTAACCCAATTTGAAAAAATAAATTATTATCAAGATAATGACAAAATGCAGGAAATAAAACATAATTTATTAGAGTATATGACAGATATCTTTATTGTAGATGATGAAGAATATTTATGGGTAAAAGAAGAAATCAAAAAAGAAATGAATCAGTTATACCATTTACTAAAGGGAAATTATAATTATGAAAAAAATATTGCCAAAAAATTAATCAAAAAATAGCCTTAGTTTGTAAGGCCCTTTTTGATGTTAGATAAAATTGTATTTTTGGTATCATGATTAGAGTAATTCCACATAAGTTCAAATAAAACTCCTAATCCAATTAAAGGATCTTCATTTTTAGATTCAATAGAAGAATCAATAGATTTTTCTATTTCTTCAATAGAATCATCTTTAAAATTATTAATGATATACTTCCTTACATCAATATTATTCATAGTATCACCATTAATAATATGAGAAAGTATTTTTCTTTTATACTAAATATTAGATAAAATTTTATCTGTATTCTTAAAATTCAATTTTGCAATCTCATTTAATTTCTCTTTTCCATATTTTTCTACAACTTTTTTCGCCACTTCATCAACCATAGGACCAGCACCTTTAGGTAGATTCATGCCAATCTCTTTAGATAAAGAATTCATCTCTTTTAAGAAAATATACCGACTAATTAAAGAAGAACAAGCAACAGACAAGCATTGATCTTCAGCTTTCGTTAAAAAGAAAATATCATTTACTTTTTTTGTAGAAGCATGAATATGCTTATAATAACTAGCCGCTGGTTCAAACTGATCAACAACAATATATTGATAAGGATAATTTTTGCTCTTTAATTCATATAATACTTTATTATGTAAAATCGCTTTCATTTGATTCATATTCATATTTTCACTTTTTCGAAGATTATATTCTTTGTTTTTTAAAACAAAAGTTTGATAAGGAATTCTTTGGATGATCTTTGGTACAATTTGAATAATTTGTTCATCACTTAACTTTTTAGAATCTTTTACTTTTAAATCAAGTAAAAAATCAATATTATCTTTACTAACATAAGAAGCAGTGACAACGACAGGACCAAAATAATCTCCCGTTCCAACTTCATCTGAACCAATCGAATTAATACGAATAGGAAGAATTTTTTCTACCTTTTTTTTCTCTTTCTCTCTACTATCCGTAGTAACTGCAGAACCGTTATTAATTTTTTCTGTTTCAATCCAGAATGCTGAAGCTAAATCTGCATCTTTTCCCTGAAAAACAGCTTTACCTGATTCATATAAAGTAACAACAGTATCTCCATCTTTTGCTTGAAAAACAGCATAAGGAGGAGTTTTTTCTCTTTTCAAATCAATAAAAAAATCCATCATTTGCCTCTTTGTTTCTTCACACACTTTTAGAGTAATTGTAGTTTGTTGCATATCATCACCTCTTCTTTATTTATTTTAACATAAATTTATTTATTTTTAAAATATTTTGTTATATAATATTATTAGTAGAGGAGAGGTATTATGGTAATTGGATTAGTAGATGTATTTATTCTCATCTTTTTAGCATTAGGTGGTTTGATTGGATTTAAAAGTGGAGCAATTAAAGAGTTAACCCGTTTTATTGGCTTTTTTCTAGTTGTTTTAGTAGCCTTTTATTTAAAAGATAAATTAATGGTAGCTTTATATGAGAACTTACCATTCTATAATTTCTTTGGAATTATTCGAGGAATTGATGCCTTAAATATTTTACTTTATCAATTAATTTCGTTTTTAGTAATATTTTTTCTTTTATATTTCATACTAAGAGTATTAATTGTAATAACAGGATTAGTAGAATGGCTAGTGAAAATGACAGTATTTTTAAGTCTACCTTCCAAATTAATTGGGTTGTTAATTGGGGTTATTGAATATTATGTTTATATCTTTTTCATTCTCTATATTCTCAACATGCCACTTTTTAATTTAACTTTTGTCAGTAGTTCAAAATTTGGAGGAATGATATTAAAAAACACGCCCATTTTGTCAGAAATGGCTGATAATACAGTAGAAGTTTATAGTGACGTATGGGAGATTATTCAAAATAAAAAGGGAAGAAGTAACGATGAAATTAATACACTTGTTTTAACTAGTTTATTAGACCACAATTTAATTACCCCAGAAAGTGCCAAAAAATTAGTAGAATCCAATAAAATATCTATTGAAGATAAATCTTTGGTAGATAAATATCAACAAAATAAAAATTTATATCAAGAGTTAAAGGAGAGATACGATGATAAATAATTTTGATGAACTTATTCAAGAAAAAGTATTAGTTGATTTCTATGCTAATTGGTGTGGACCATGCAAAATGTTAAGTCCTATTTTAGAAAAATTAGAAGAAGTTAAAGTACTGAAAGTGAATGTCGATGAAAATCCAGAACTTGCTAGAAAATATGGAGTAATGAGTATTCCTTGTTTAATTCTTTTTGATAAAGGAAAAGAATTAAAAAGAAATGTAGGATTTATTCCTGAAAATAAATTAAAAGAATTTGTGAAATAAGAATGTTAACTTAAATGTAAAGTTCATTCTTTTTTTATGAAATCATATAAATTCATGATATAATAAAAATAATATGAGGTGATGCGAATGTATCATAAAAGTGTTTTATTAAACGAAGTTATCGAAAATTTGAATATTCAACCAGATGGTATTTATGTGGATGCTACCTTAGGATATGCAGGACATAGTAGCGAGATTTTAAAAAAATTAACGATTGGACATTTATATGGTTTCGATCAAGATGATTTTGCGATTGAAAAAAGTGAGGAAAAATTAAAGACAATTTCGAACAACTACACTATTATTAGAAGTAACTTTTCTAAGTTGAAAGAAAAATTAGCTGATTATCAAGTGAATAAAGTGAATGGTATTCTTTTTGATTTGGGAGTATCATCTGTACAAATTGATGATGCGAAAAGAGGATTTAGTTTTCATCAAGATGCAAAATTGGATATGAGAATGGATACTACATCATCATTTTCTGCTTATGATGTAGTAAATACATACTCTTACCCTGAATTAGTAAGAATATTAAGAGATTATGGAGAAGAAAAATATGCAACAAGTATTGCAAAAAATATCATTAAAGAAAGAGAAAAACAACCCATAGAAACAACTTTTCAACTAGTAGATATCATTAAAATGAGTATGCCAATGAAAGCAATGCGTGATGGGCATCCAGCAAGAAAAACCTTCCAAGCAATAAGAATTGAAGTAAATCATGAATTAGATGTTTTAAAAACAGGATTAAAACAAGCTCTAGATTTATTAGATATAGGAGGAAGATGCTGCGTCATTAGCTTTCATTCATTAGAAGACAGAATAGTAAAAAATATGTTTCAAGAATATAGTAGTATTCCTCAAGAAATGAGAAATCTCCCCTTTATTCCAGAAGAGTATTTACCAAAATATAAAATTATTTCGAAAGGAATTATAGCAAGTAGAGAAGAATTAAATGAAAATACAAGAGCCCATAGTGCACGACTTAGAGTAATTGAAAGGATTAAATAAAATGAAAAAGAAGAAGAAAAAAACATTCTTAAGTAGTTTGGAAAGATTTATCTATAAATTATTTGCAGTAATAATTGTCCTTTTAATTGTAGGAATAGTTTGTAGTGAAACTTCATTAGCCCAAATGAATTTAGATATTCAAAAACAAGAAGCTGAAGTAGAAAAACAAAGAAAAAGAATTGAAAGTTTAAATATGAAAATTGATGAAATGACATCTTTAGATAATATTAAAGAAATTAGTGAAAGATATGGACTAACTTATCACAGTGAAAATATTAAAACAATAAAGTAAAACTAAATCAGTATTTTAAAAGAAGAAAGAAGGGAATATATGGCGAGGAAAAAGAAATTAAATATAAATAAAATAAAACCAAATTATATCATGTTTCCTCTAACTATCTTCCTTTTTTGTATCTTTGCAGGAAGAATCATTTATCTTTGTACAACAGACTATCAAGTAGGAAACGAAACCATTACAGCATTTATTAAAAATAGAAATACCAAAGAAGAAACACTTCTACCAAAAAGAGGAAGCATCCTAGATAAATCAGGAAATATCTTAGCAGAAGATGTTGCAAGTTATACTGTTATTGCTTATTTAGATAAAAGTAGAAGTAAAGGAAGTGAAAAACCACTTCATGTAGTAGATCCAGATATTACCGCCGAAAAATTAGCCCCTTATTTAAATATGGATGTAGAAGTATTAAAAATTTTATTAAAAAAAGATGCCTATCAAGTAGAACTTGGACCTGGTGGGAGAAATTTAAGTCAAATACAAATGGAAGAAATAAAAAATCTAAACCTTCCCGGAATAGACTTTGTAGCAAGTACAAAAAGATATTATCCAAACGGAGACTTTGCTTCATATGCTGTAGGTTATACTGTTAATGAGAAAGATTCTGATGGAAATGTATGGAAGGTAGGACAACTGGGAATAGAAGAGTACTTTAATGAAAATTTAACTGGTCGAAGTGGCTATAAAACGTATGAAAAAGACCGAAATGGATATAAGATTGCTAATGGGCGAGAGTATGTAGAAGAGGCAGAAAATGGGGATGATATTTATTTAACCATTGATAGCAATATTCAATTATTTACGGAAAATGCTGTAAAAAAAATGATGACTGATAGTAAAGCAGAATGGGGATTTATGATTGTTGCTGATGCCAAGACAGGATCAATTTTGTCTTATAGTACTTCACCTTCTTTTGATCCTAATAAAAAGAATATGACGAGTTATGTTGATTTAATGACAGGACTTTCTTATGAACCAGGAAGTACAATGAAAGTATTTAGTTATTTATGTGCTATGGATAAAGGAAATTATGATGGAAATAGTACTTATCAATCTGGAGAAATTGAATATGTAGCAAATGATGGAAGTAAAACAGTTGTCCATGATTGGAATAAAGTAGGATGGGGAACTATTACCTATGATTATGGATTTGCAATGAGTTCTAATGTGGGAGCAGCTGGATTACTTCGAAATAATATGATTGATAAAAAAACATTGAAAAGTTGTTATAGCAATTATGGATTTGGAAAAAAGACAGGTTTTACTTTGAATAGAGAAGTCAGTGGAAAAGTTAGATTTAGTTATGATGTTGATGCTGCATCAGCAACCTTTGGACAAGCAATAACTATAACGCCAATTCAAATGGTTCAAGCTCTAACGGCAATTAGTAATGATGGAAAATTATTAAGACCTTATATTGTTTCTAAGGTAGTTGACTCTAATACTAAGAAAGTAAAACAAGAAGAAATGGCAGAAGTTATTGATGAAGTAAGTGATGCAAAAAGTATAGCAAAAATTAAAGAGTTAATGAAAAGTGTGATTTGTAATGATTCTAAACAATGTACAGGAAGTCCTTATTATATGGAAGGATATCCTATGATGGGAAAAACTGGTACAGCACAAATCTATGATGAAAAAACAGGGACTTATATGAAAGGCGCATCAGATTATATTTATTCCTTTGCAGGAATTTATCCTGCTGATAATCCAGAAATTATTATTTATACAGGATTAAAGAAACCAAAAGATACAACAAATTATGTAGCACCTGCTGTTAAAGATGTTGTTGTAAATACTAGTAAATATTTAAATATTGTATCGGATAATAATAAAACAACGACTTATCAAGTAAAAAATTATAGAAATAAAAATACAAGTAATATTAAAAGTGAATTAGAAAGTTATACAAAATTATATGTTTTGGGTACAGGAGAAAAAATTATCTCTCAATATCCAAGTGCTAATCGAAAACTTTATAAAGGAAGCGTTGTGGCATTATTAACAGATAAATACGATAAATCCATGCCCAATTTAGTAGGGCTATCCTATAAAGATGCGATGAATATTTTAAAACTAATGGGGGTAAAATATGAATTAGAAGGAAAAGGATATGTTGTCTCCCAAAGTATTCCGGAAGGAATTATCGTAGGAGATGATGCAACCGCCCATCTAACACTTAGCGGAGGATTACCAGAATAAAAGAAAATGAAGTATTTTTTTCAAAAAACGATTTGGACAAAATAGCCAAATCATGTTATAATAAAGAAGAAAATAGAAAAGAGGTAAGATAAATGGAATTTAATTTTAAAGGAAAAAAAGCATTAGTAACAGGAGGCGGTAGTGGACTTGGTAGAGAATGTGCCTTACTTTTTGCTAAAAATGGAGCATCAGTATTAGTTGCAGATAAAATTCCAGAAAGATGTGAAGAAGTTTGCAATGAAATAAAAAAATATGGAGTAGATGCAATTGCATACTCTTTAGATGTAAGAGATTACAATAGTGTTCATCACATGTATGAAAAAATAATTGAAGAATGGGGAAGAGTAGATTTTGTAGTAAATAGTGCTGGAGTTTGCTTAACGGAAGAAATTACAAAACAAAGCCTACATGATATAGATTTATCAATAGATGTTAATATTAAAGGAACATTATATTCTTGTCGTGAAGCACTAGCATTGATGAGACCACAAAAATTTGGAAAGATAGTTAATATGTCTTCAATCGCAGCAAAAGCTTGCTTAGGAGGATTTAGTGTTTATAGTGCTACTAAAGCAGCTGTTCTAGCAGCAACAGCATCTTTAGGTAGAGAAGCCGCATTAGATAATGTAACAGTCAATTGTATTTGTCCAGGAATTATTAGAACCAGTATGTGGGAAGAAATACTTGATCAAATTGCAGGAAGTGATTTACAAAAAAGAGAAGAAGTATGGAAAGAATGGAATAAAGGAACTCCTAATGGTAAACCTCAAGATCCTATTGATATTGCCAATATGGTAGCATTCTTATGTAGCGAAGAAGCAAGATATATTACATCTCAAAATATTGGCGTAGATGGTGGATATACATTTTAATCATAAAATAAAGAGTTAGAAAAAATGCGATTTCTCAAATTTTGTGGTTCTGAATAACATCTAAATTTTTAGATGTTATTTTTATATCTTATAATTATCTTAAAATGTAAAACATAAAGTATCATAAAAATTTATAATTAGTGTTTTAAAAATTTGTAATAACTACTTTAAAGTTAGATTGCCTCAAATTCAAAGAACCAAAATCTTATTTAGTATCCTAACTTTTTCTATGAAAAATTTGCTGAAGTGTTGACTAATATTAAGAAAATCTTTATAATTTAATTATGAGGATAGGAGTAGAAAATGAAAAAAATATCCAATTTATTATTTACAATTTTTCTAACATTCATATTACTAAATAGTGTTGATGCTCTAACTTTAGAAGAAAAAGAAGTTTCTGTAACTAAAGGTGAAAGTAAAACTGTTCAATTAACTGAAAAATTTACTGAAAAAGTTAAAAAAATAGAATTTAACTTAGTTTACTATAATAACGACATAATTGGAATTTTTCAAGTAAACCCATCTTATCAAGATAAAACAGCAGGGATAAAACACGAAATTTTTTTTCCAAATGGAGTAAATGGTGAAATTGATTTAGGAGAAATTCAAGTAACAGTTGCAGATAAGCCAACGGTTCAAAAAGGAAATATTAATATCAGTAATGTTCAAGCAACCACTATAAGTGGCAAAGTCTTAAATATAGAAAATGAAAGTTTGCAAGTAACAATAAATGATAAAAAAGAAAAAGCTGAAACACCTCCTAAAAATTTAATTGAGAAAATTGATTCTAACATTATTCAAATCAATTTAAAGGAAAATATTTATGAATATAAAGTTACAGTAAAAAATGATGTTGAAGAATTAGATTTAAAACCAATTGCAAAGTATCAAGGTACGACAATAGATGTTTCTAGTCAAAAGTTAGAAAAAAATAAAAATAACACAATAATAATTACAGCCAAAAAAGATGATATAGAAGAAGAATATAAAATACAGGTAAAGTATCAACAAGATATTAAAATAGATAAACATCAATACAAACAAGATAATTCATATAAGAAAAAGTGGTCTATTATTATGATATTCTTTGGTAGTTTTTTCGTTGTTGGATTACTTTTTTTAAAAAAAGAAAAATAGTGGGGAAGGAAGAATAAAAAAGGAGTAAAGTATGTTTTCACAATTAGATGCTACAGCAGAGTTAATACTTAATGGTAAAGAGTTTAAAGAGTGTATTATTCAAAGAGATAAAGTAAAATTTTTAATCTATAAAATAATTAAAAGAGGAACAGATATCATTTTTGGTTTAATAGGTTGCTTATTATTGATTCCTGTTGCTATTTTTATAAAAATAATTACATTGTGTTTTTTAGATTTTCATTCTATTTTTTATTGTCAAAATAGAATTGGAAAAAATGGGAAAGAATTTAAACTATATAAGTTTAGAAGTATGATTCCTGATGCTGATGCTAAATTAAAAAAATTATTAAAAGAAGAT
>JAQXQC010000020.1 GCA_029100965.1 Bacilli bacterium
AAACGTGAATTTTAATTTGGATTTCCGCTTTTAGGTTAAAAACTGAAATAAGTCTTGTTATAATATATTACCAGTTTCCTTGCTTTGAAGGAGGTAATAAAAATGAAAGAATGGAAACATTTGACATTTGAACAAAGAAAGACTATTTCATCTGGTATATCACATAATTATAAATTAAGAGAAATTGGGGAAAATTTATTAGTTGATCCAACTAGTGTATCAAAAGAAGTGAAAAGGAATAGAATTGAAACTTCAGTTGGTTTAAAAAATGATTGTAAACGCACCAAGAGATGGCCATATGTTTGTACAGGATGCAAAGAAAAATATAAAAATTGTCCTTATACAAAATATAAATACGATGCTACAATTGCTCAAAAAAAAGCTAATACAAATTTAATTAATTCAAGAAGAGGAATAGATTTAGATTCAGAAGAATTTAATAAATTAGATAAAATCATCAAAGATGGTATTTCTGAAAATAAATCTATTTATCAAATCAAAATTGAAAACAACGATACTATTAATAAATCAGTATCAACAATATATGGCTATATTAATAAAGGATATTTAACTACTAAAAGATTCGATTTACCCTACGCAGTTACTTATAAAAAAAGAAAACATAATAAAAAGTATGACTATTCTGAAAACAATAAAATTGACAGAACAGGTCATACTTATCTAGATTATCTTGCTTACTTGCATAAGCATCCAGGAATCTACGTTTGGCAACTAGATTTCCTTGGAGCTATCAAAACTGATAACAATAATATTTTAACATTTATTCTACCTAATTTGCAATTTACTTTATTAAATTTAATAAAAAATCCTAATACAACAAAGGTTGTTGAATTTTTTGATAAAATCGAAGATAAAATTGGAATTGAAGCTTTTAAGGAAATAATTCCAGTAGTTCTAACTGATAGAGATCCAAACTTTACTGATATTGATGGTATATGTTTTTCCAAAAAAACTGGAGAAGAAAGATGTAAATTATTCTTTTGTGATCCATATGTATCTAATCAAAAACCTCATGTAGAAAATATGAATAAACAAATTAGGTTATTCTTCCCAAAGGGTAAATCAATTGATAAATATTCTAAGGAGGACATAAAAACAATCAATAACACTATTATTAATAAACCTTTAAGATCTTTAGATGGAAATACACCTAAAGAAGCCTTTATTAAAGTTTTTGATGAAAATATATTTGACAAACTATTTTAGAATCATTTGTCAATGACGAGACTTTAGTCGAGTTCATCTTGATCATTGACAAATTAATATTTTTATAATGATTTTAACAAATAAGGGTATCCTTTATTTGTTAATTATTAAATAAAACAAGGAAACAAAAAAACTGCAATAAGTCTTAAAAACGGAAATAACCTCCGTAATTTTTGTGTGGGTAAATTTTGCCTGTTTTATGCAAAAATATAGACTTATTTCCGGTTTATATATTGTTTTTCGGAAATAAGTCTTGTATTTCAAAGATTTTCATAAAAAACGGAATTTAGTCTAAAAATTCACGGATTTTGATTAAAAAGTATGAAAAAAGAGTTGTCAAATTGTTCTTTTATTGATATAATATAGAGCGTAATTTATATTATCTATGACTTTTGTCATGGCGAAGGGAGAGAAAAAGTATGAAGAAAAATATTCATCCAAATTATGTAGAAGCAACTGTTACTTGTGCTTGTGGAAATACTTTTAAGACTATGTCTACTAAAGATAAGATTCATGTTGAAGTATGTTCTATGTGTCATCCTTTTTATACTGGTAAACAAAACTTAACTAGTAAGAAAGGACAAGTAGAGAAGTTTAATAAGAAATATGGATTTACTCAAGAAACTAAATAATGGTTTCTTTTTTTGGTTAACTTTATTGTTGATGTTATGAAGATGTGTTATAATTTGAATAATAAGAAAGGAAGGTTTTATCATGAAAGTTGGAATTTCTAGTGATCATAGAGGGGTTTATTTAAAGACAGAATTAGTGGAGTATTTAGAACATAGTGGGTATGAGGTTATAAATTATGGTACTGATACTATGGAGTCTGTTGATTTTCCTAAATATGCCTTTTTGCTTGGGGATGCTATTACTAAGAAGAAGGTAGATTTTGGAATTGCTATTTGTGGAACTGGTATTGGGATGAGTATTGCATTAAATAAAGTAAAGGGTGTTTATTGTGCTAAGATTAGTAATATTAGTGAAGCAGTTTTGTGTCGTAGTCATAATAATGCTAATGTTATTGCGATTAGTGCTGATACTGATGAGGAGCAAGCAAAGAGTATGGTAGATAAATTTTTAACTACACCTTTTTCTAATGTGGATAAGTATGTAAGAAGGAATCAGATGATTAAGGATAGAGAAAATAATGGTTAAATTATTATTGTATTTATTTGTTATTCCGTTAGTGGTTTATGCAATGGATAGTGTGAATATTAATGGGATATTTAAGAAGGGGCAAAGTAATTATTATCAAGCTAGGGTAATGTATATTTTTTTGGTTATGGCATTATCTTATAATATTGTTCAATTTATTAATGATTTTTTAGGAGTATTTCGTTAAAGCGAGGGATTTATGAAAAGGTTAATCATTGTCACAGCAGTAATTGTAAGTATTCCTTTTTTTGTGGTTCATTTTTTGAGCGTTCCTGAAAAAAGTTACAAGGAGATAGAGTTAAAATACTTATCTAATATTTTCGTTCGTGTAAAGAGAAGTAGTGGAAATATAGAAAGAGTTCCTTTAGAGGAATATGTTGTTGGGGTTGTTGCTGGGGAGATGCCGGTTAGTTTTGAATTAGAAGCATTAAAGGCTCAAAGTGTAGCTAGTCGAAGTTATGTAATGAGAAGACTTGGAAATAATGGAGATTATGATGTTACTGATACGGTTAGTAATCAGGTTTATTTGGATAATAATGAGTTAAAAGAAAAATGGAAAGATAATTATGTTAATTATATTAGTAAGATTAGGCAAGCAGTGAATGAAACTTCGATGGAGTGTTTGGAGTATAATGGAGAAATTATTGATGCAATGTTCTTTTCTACTAGTAATGGTTATACGGAAGATTCTGGTACTTTTTTTTCTAAGAGTTTACCGTATCTTAAAAGTGTTGAATCTAATTGGGATAAAGAAGTTTCTAGTGTATTTCAAGGAAGTAAGGATATTAGTTTGCAAGAATTTTATGAGAAATTGGGGCTTTCTTATTCTAAAATTTTAAAAATTGAAGATGTTAATAGGAGTAGTAGTAATCGTGTTACTTCTTTAAAAATTAATGGAACTTTATTTAGTGGAAAAGATGTTTATTATAAACTTGGATTGCGGTCTAGTGATTTTTCATTTGAGCAAGTAGGGAGTAATGTTGTGGTTTCGACGAAGGGATATGGTCATGGTGTTGGAATGAGTCAATATGGCGCTTTAGGAATGGCGAAAAAGGGATATTCTTATCAAGAGATACTTGCTCATTATTATGTTGGAACTACTTTGGTTAAAAAATAATTTTTTTGAAAAAATACTTTTTTAGTATTTTTCTTTTTTTCTTTTAAAAATAGGTATATCTTTTTTTTATTTTGTTCATACTTAGAGTAGAGGTGATAAAATGAAAAGGAGAAAATTAAAATCATTTGTTGTTCCACTTATGTATGTTTTTTCTATTGCAATGTTGATAGGAAGTGTTTACTGTATTGAGAAAATTGTTAATCAGAAAAGTTTTCAGAGTAAAAATGTTGATGCTGTAGAAGAGGTTAATCAAGAAGATGATATGAATTATAGTAATGAGGTTCCTACAATTAATACTGAGCCTAGGATTAGTCGCCCTTATACGAATGGGGAAGTAAAGATTGTAAAGAATTATTATGATTATCAGGCAGATAATAGTAGTCAAGAAAACTCTATTATTTACTATGGGAATACCTATATGCAAAATTCTGGTGTTGATTATGGAATGGATACTGAATTTGAGGTAGTTAGTATTCTAGATGGTACTGTAACAGAGGTTAATGATGATGAGATTATGGGAAAAACAGTAAAAATTAAACATTCAAATGATTTGATTAGTGTTTATCAAAGTTTAAGTGAGGTAAATGTTAAGGCAAATGATACAATAACACAGGGTACGATTATTGGTAAGAGTGGAAAATCTAATGTTAGTGCTGATTTAGGAAATCATTTACATTTTGAATTATATTATCAAGGTAGTGTTTTGAATCCTGAAAATTGTTATGATAAATTACCTGGTGAATTAAAATAGTGGTATGATATGCCACTTTTTTTCATAAATAATATTATGGGAGGAATTATGAATAAAAAGATTATTTCTAGGGTTATTGATGAAGGTAATTATATTATTAAAACAGGTAAAACCGTAAGAGAAATGGCAAAGGTTTTTCAACTTAGTAAGAGTACTATACATAAAGATTTAAGGGAAAGACTATTAGAAATAGATATTGATTTATATCATCAAGTGTCAAGTATTTTACAATATCATACAGATATTCGGCATATTAGAGGGGGAGAGTCAACGAGGCGTAAATATTTGGAAAAAAATGCAAATTAAGAGTATTCAAAAAACATAATCTGTGTTAAAATATTGTTTAGGATGGTGATAGAAATGTTTAATAAAGACATTGGAATAGACTTAGGGACAGCGAATGTACTTATTTATATTAAGGGACAAGGTATTGTATTAAATGAACCTAGTGTTGTAGCAATTGATTTGGATACGAAGAAACCTTTAGCAGTAGGAACGGAAGCTCGTGAGATGTTGGGAAGAACTCCTGGACAGGTTACGGCAATTCGTCCAATGAAGGATGGGGTTATTGCTGATTTTGAAACGACTGAGGTAATGCTTAACTATTTTATTAAAAAGGTAAATGGTAAAAGTTTCTTTTCTCGTCCTAGAATTTTAATTTGTTGTCCGTCTAATATCACTCAAGTAGAAAAAAATGCTATTGTGGAAGCTGCTGAGAGGACTGGTGCTAAGAGAGTGTTTTTGGAGGAAGAGCCTAAGGTAGCAGCAATTGGAGCAGGAATGGATATTTCTAAACCTAGTGGTAATATGGTTATTGATATTGGTGGTGGAACTACTGATATTGCTGTTTTATCTCTTGGTGGAATTGTAAACAGTGCATCTATTCGTATTGCTGGGAATGCTTTTGATAGTGACATTGTAAAGTATATTAAGGATAAATATAAGTTGCTTGTTGGTGATAGGACTGCTGAGGATATTAAGATAACAATTGGTACTGTATTTCCTGGGTCTAGGAATGAAAAGATGGAAGTTCGTGGTAGGGATTTGGTAACTGGTTTACCTCATTCGATTACGATTACTAGTGATGAAGTAGAAGAAGCATTGAGAGAAAGTATTTATACAATAGTTCATGCAGCGAAGGGAATATTGGAGCAAACTCCTCCAGAGTTGTCAGCAGATATTATTGATAAAGGTATTGTTTTAACTGGTGGAGGAAGTATGGTAGATGGCTTTAGTCAATTATTATCTCAAGAGTTAAAAGTACCAGTATTTATTGCAGAAAGTCCATTAACTTGTGTTGCAGAAGGAACTGGAGTATTACTAGACAATATTCATTTAATTAATGGAAGATTATAAAGAAAAGTGATCTAGTAGATTGCTTTTTCTTTTTATTTAAAAGTAGAGGAGGAATGTTTATGCATGAGATTAAATGTCCAAATTGTGGGACTGTTTTTCAAATTGATGAGATGGATTATCAAAATGTAGTGAAGCAAATTCGTGATCAAGAATTTGAAAAAGAAATTTCTGAAAGAGAAAAACAATATAAGATCGAAAAGGAAAGTGCTGTTGAATTAGCAAAAAGTAAGATAGAGAAAGAATATCAAGAAAGGGTTACAGAACAAAAGTTAGAGATTGTTGAATTAAAGAATAAACTTGTTCTTCAAGATAAGGAAAGTGCTTTAACCATTCAAGAGGCTTTATCCAAAAAAGAGAGTGAGATCAGTACTTTAAGTAATCAATTAGAACTTCTTAAAAATGATTTTTTGTTAAAAGAAAAAAATATGAAGGAAACTTATGAGGAAAAGCTTAAGGATAGAGAGGAACAGATTTCTTATTATCGTGATTTTAAGGCAAGACAATCGACAAAGATGATTGGTGAGTCTTTGGAGGTTCATTGTAGTAATGAATTTAATAAGTTAAGACCTTTGTTTTCTAATGCTTATTTTGAAAAAGATAATGATGCTAGGTCTGGTTCCAAGGGGGATTTTATTTATCGTGATTATGATGATGAGGGAATGGAATTTGTTTCCGTTATGTTTGAAATGAAGAATGAGGCAGATATGACAGCGACTAAGCATAAGAATGAAGATTTTTTTAAGGAATTAGATAAGGATAGGCGTGAAAAAAAGTGTGAATATGCTGTGTTGGTTTCTTTGTTAGAGATTGATAATGATTATTATAATGAAGGAATTGTTGATGTTAGTCATAAATATGAGAAGATGTATGTGATAAGGCCTCAATTTTTTATTCCTTTGATTACTTTAATTAGGGGAATGGCGATGAATTCTTTAAAATATAAAAAAGAACTTTTGGTGATTCAAAATCAAAATATTGATATTTCTCATTTTGAGGATAATCTTAATACATTTAAGGAAGGATTTGCAAGAAATTATCGTCTTGCTAGTGATAAGTTTAAGAAAGCTATTGATGAGATTGATAAGACAATTGATCATTTACAAAAGACAAAAGAAGCTTTGCTTTCTAGTGAGAATAATTTGCGACTAGCGAATAATAAGGCTGATGATTTGACTATTCAAAGGCTTACTAAGGGAAATGAGACAATGAAAAAGTTGTTTTCTGAAACAAAAAAGTAAATAGATTATTCTTGAAAGAGTTTTCTATTTACTTTTTCTTTTTGTTTGATATTGATAATTGTAGTTTCAATATCTTTTTTTGTTTGCGTTGTATATAAAGGGTGATTTTCGATTTCTGTTAATAGTTGATTGATTTTTATTAAGATATTTTTATCTCTAGTTTGAAAATAGGTTTTGGTGTAATAAGTGAGTAGTTCGATTTTTGCTTCTAGTAGATTATGGGTTGAGGCATCTTCTAATAAAGAAAGTGCTTTTTTGGTGTTTTTTTCGATTCCTATTTCGTAGCATCCGTTTAGGTAGAAGTATTTGGCAAGGTTGTATTTGGCATAATTACTTTGTAGTTTTAAGGGAACATTTAGGGCTTTTTTATAGTAGAAGTAAGCTTTTTGTAAGTCTTTTTTGCAATGGATTCCTTCTCTGTAATATTCTGCTGTTTTATTTAAGGCCCAACTTTCTTCTAGGTTGGCACTTTTTTCATAGTAAGATAGGGCAAGAGTATGATTGTTTTCTTTTTCAGCAAGTTTTCCAAGATTATTGAAGGCATAAGGATAATTATAGGAAGCTGCTTTTTTAAAGTATTCTATGGCTTTCTGGTTATCTTTTTTGTTATTTTTGTAGTATAGTCCTAATTGGTTTAGAGCAGCAATATTTCCTAGACTTTCTGCTGTTTTTAGGTAATGATAAGCAAATGTTATATCTTCATTAGATTGGGTTCCAATTTTTCCTTCTAATAGCATTTTGGCAATTAGATAGTTTGCTCTGGGGTGATTTTGATTAGCTGCTTTTTTAAAGTAGGTATAACTTTTTTCATAATTGGGTGTTCCTGTGAATTCTCCGTTATATTCCATTAATCCTATTTCAAAGCAGGCGTAAGCGTTATTTTCTTTGGCTAATTTTTTTAGAGAATAGTTGTAATTTAGGCCGTCGTTGAATTGAATTTGTAAGAAACTTTCTAGTTCGTTTAAAGAGATTTTTGTGTTGTTTAAGATACTTTCAATAGTGTTTTTTACAATGTCTTCTATATAAATGGGTTGTTTTTTTTCTAGTACGATAATTATAAATATTAGTTTTAAGCATTCTATGTAGTTATTTTCTTTGAAATACTTATAAATTTGGTTTTGTTTTTCTGGTAAAATACTTCGATCGTTTTTAGCTAAGTTATATAGTTTTTGGGATAATATTTTTAATGTTTCATTTTGATTTAGTGTTTCTTTAGATTGCTTTTCTTGATAGGGAAGTCCTAAGATAAATAATAGGTTATTTAGGATAGGGATAAATGGTTGCGTTTGATTTTTTATCTCCATATAAATTTTTTTGTATTTTTCTCCAATTGAACGGCAACCAATACAATAGTTATTGACTGTTGAATCATTAGCGTTTTCTATATTGAAAATGGCACAAAAGATATCTGTTTGGGTAGCAATATTTTTTTTAGTACTTAGTTGTTTGATGATACGACAAGTATTTCCTAAAGAAAGTTGATTATCATTATTATTCATTTTTATATATTGTTTCATTATTTTCCTCCCTATCTTGATTATACAAAATATTTGTGGATTTTGTGTGGAAAATACAATTTTTTTGTGGATTTTACAAGGTAGCACTCTTTTTTTGTCAAGCGTATAATGTTATTAAGAAAGAGGGAAGAATGATGAAGAAAATTTTTAAGAATTATCGGTCAACGATTATTTTGATTTTGGCGATTATTATTGGTGGAATAATAGGATTAGTGATGGGGAATAAAGCTAAGGTATTCGCTCCTTTTGGAGAGGTATTTTTGAATTTGCTTTTAGTTAGTATTGTACCTTTAATTTTTCTTACTATTACTACTACGATAGCAAAAATGAATGAACCTAAGAGAATTGGTAAGATTATTAAAACTATTGTTTGTGTGTTTGTTTTTACTTCTTTGGTTGCTGTTTGTGTTGGTGTTGTCAGTACTAGGTTTTTTAGATTGGTAGATGTACAAGATGGTGATTGGATTAAAAAGAGTTTGGTTGTGGATACAAAGGAGGAGGATGTTTCTTTAGATCTTTTGAGTCGTATGGCTGAACTTATCAGTGTAGATGATTTTTCTAAATTATTATCAAAAGAGCATATTATTGCGATTGTTTGTTTTGCTTGTTTATTTGGTTTTTCTATTCGAAAATCTGGAAAAAAAGGGGAAAAAGCTTTAGAAGTATTATGTTCATTTAATGAAATTATTTTAAAGTTTGTGGATTTGATTATGTTGTATGCACCTGTTGGACTTGGTTGTTATTTTGCTGTTATGGTTGGGGAGTTTGGTAGTAGTATAGCACAGTCTTATGTTAAGAGTTTTGTTTTATATTTATTGGTAGCAATTGTATTTTATTTTGTTGTTTATACATTTTATGCTTATTTGTCGGCTGGGAAGAAGGGGGTAAGAGTTTTTTGGAAAAATGTGCTTCCTACAACATTAACTTCTCTTGCTACTTGTTCTTCTGCGGCTTGTATTCCTGTTAATATTGATACGGCAAAGAAAATTGGTGTTCCTGGTGATATAGCAGAGGCAGTTATTCCTATGGGAACTAGTTTTCATAAAGATGGTTCTATTATTGGTAGTGTTTTTAAGATTATGTTTTTGGTGTATTTATTTGAAGGTGGTACGGTTGGGATGGATATGATGCTTAAGGTAGTAGGGATTGCTTTAATTTCTACTTTGCTTGTCACAGCAGTTCCGATTGGAGGAGGAACGATATCTGAGAGTTTGATTATTAGTTTGCTTGGTTATTCAATGTCTTGTTTACCAATTTTGACAATTATTGCGACAATTATTGATGCTCCAGCGACGGTTTTGAATGTTGTTGGAGATACGAGTTCTTCTATGTTGGTTTCTCGGATTGTAGATGGAAAAGATTGGATGAAGAAGGAAAAGTCTTAGGCGTTTTCTTTTTCTTTTTGTAAAATACTGATTAAGTATTTTTGTCAAATAAAAGAAAATGGTAGAGAATTGTGTCTAAGTTTAGTATAATAAAAAAAGAAATGGGGAGATAGAAATGAAATTAAGAGAATTACTTAAAGATGTAGATTATGAATTGGTACAAGGAAATTTAGATATAGAGATAAGTGATATTGCTTATGATTCTAGAAAAGCACAGGACGGGGTTATGTTTATGGCTTTAGTGGGCTTTCG
>JAQXQC010000021.1 GCA_029100965.1 Bacilli bacterium
TAATAGTTTTGGTAAAATAACATTAACAAAGAAATTAACAAGGTATAAATTGAATTATAAAAATATTGAAAGATTAATTTTTGATGTAATACCTAGTGTATCATAAAATCAATGATTATTTTTAAGCGATTGCCATAATCAAATTTGAATTTATTGTTTATTCATGCTATAATTTTTTACAGATAGTATATTCTTTAGAAGTATTTTAAAATCTGTAAGAAAGAAGTGTGATATCATGTTTCTAAAACCCTTAAAATACTTAAAAATTCTTATGGCTCTTTTTATTCTCTTTATTCTAGGAACTAATTTATATATTTTAGAAATAACAAAAAATCAAATTCTTTCTGAAAATAAGGTTAAAGAACTAAATAAAGTTGATTATATTCTAGTTTTAGGGGCAGGTATAAAAGCAAAAAGACCAAGCCCAATGTTAGAAGATAGATTAAAGAAAAGTATTAACCTTTATCAGAGTAATGTTTCTTCAAAGATACTAGTAAGTGGAGATCATATTAATGAAGACTACGATGAAGTTAATGTAATGAAAAATTATTTATTAGAAAATAATATTCCTGAACAAAGCATTGATAGAGATGATTTGGGAATATCTACGTATGACAGTATCTATCGAGCAAAATATATTTATCATGCTAAAAATATGATTATTGTAACTCAAAAGTATCATTTACCTAGAGCACTTTATATTGCTAAGGCATTAAATATTAATGCCTATGGTATCCCTTCTAACCAAAGAAAATATACCAATCAAGAGAAAAGAGAAATTCGTGAGATTTTAGCACGCACCAAAGATTTTATTAAATGTTTTTTTTAATTTTATTACATCTATCAAGAAGATTAAAATTACAAATGAATATAAGAAAAAGTTGAAGAAAGTGAGTTAACTAAGTTCACTTTCTTTTTTTAATTTGCTATAATCAAATCAAGAAAGGAGCATGGTTATGAATAATAATGACCTACAAAAATATAAAACTAAATTAGGAAGTCTTTCATTAAATGAACAAAAAATGAGAGATTTACACTTAAGAAATTTATCTTTAGGAAAGGTACAAGGTCCACCAACAAATTACGCTAGTGTTGATAAACCATGGCTTAAATATTATGATGAAACAGCGATAAAAAGTAATATACCACAAAAAACATTATATCGATATACAAGAGAAAATACTGAGTGTTTTTTAGATGATATTGCAATGGATTATTATGGATTCAATATAACAACTAAGAAAGTTTTTGAAAATATTGATAAAGTAGCAAATTCTTTAACAGCCTTAGGAGTAAAGAAAGGGGATGTAGTAACGATTTGCTCTCCAACATTTCCAGAAACTATTTATGCTAATTTTGCATTAATGAAGATTGGAGCAATTGCAAATAACATTGATCCAAGAAATCACGCAAATGGAATCAAGGAAGATATTCAAAAAGTAAACTCGGATTATCTAATTATGCTTGATATTGCTTATCCTAAAATCTCAAGTATAATAAATGATACTAAAGTAAAAAATGTAATCTGTATTTCATATATGGATTCAATCCCAATCTTATGTAAAGGAATATTTAAGAGAAAACTAAAACAAAAATTAAATAAAAGTGGACTTAATATTCCAAAGATTAATTATGGGGATTTTTATTTAAATTGGAATCAATTTTTAAAACAAGGAAAAAATTATCAAGCTGAAGAATGTGAATATTCTCCAAATATGCCAGTTGCTATGGTAAGAACTGGAGGAACAACGGGTGCTCCTAAATCTGTCATACTAACCAATGATAGTGCTCTATCTCTAATAGAACAGTACAAGGCAACAGATCTTGGATTACAAAGAGGACAATCTTTATTAAATATTATGCCAGAATTCATTGCGTACGGTTGGACTTTTGGCGTTGTTATGGCAACTAGTTTGGGAATAAAAAATATTATTATTCCTCAGTTTGATCAAAATGAATTTGCAGATAATATTATTAAATATAAACCTAATCATATTGTTGGTGTTCCTACACATTATATCTATTTATCTAGAGATAAAAAAATGGAAAATATTGACTTTTCAAAATTTCTAACCTCTATTTCAGCAGGAGGAGATAAATTTTTAGAAGAAAGTGAAAAAGAATTTAATGATTTTCTTCATCAACACCATTATCAGAAGAATGTAATTGTTGGTTATGGGTTAACAGAAAGAAATTCTAGTGTTTCTACAAGATTAAATAAATGTAACACCATTGGAAGTTCAGGTGTTCCCCTTGTAAAAAATACTATTTCTGTATTTAAGTTTCCAGAGGATAAAACGAGCGATGTGGTTAATGAAGAGGAAGTAAAATATAAAGAATATGGAGAAGTTTGTATTAGTGGACCTTCCTCTATGTTAGAATATTATGGAAATTTGGAAGAAACAAATAAAGTTCAAAAAATACACAGCGATGGTAGATTATGGACACATACAAAGGATAGAGGCTATATAGATGAAAATGGAATATTATATATCAATGGTCGTACAAAAAATATGATAATTAGACCTGATGGTCATAATGTTTGGCCTCTAGAAATGGAAAATGTTATTTTATCCCATGATAAAGTACAAGACTGCTGTGTAGTCGGCATTCCTTGTTCTACTAGCATTCATGGAGAATTGCCGCGTGCTGTTGTAGTTTTAAAGAAAGAATATGCCAATGAAAAGGACAAAATAGAAAAGGAATTAAGAACATTATGTTCTTCAATGCTGCCAGAAAGAGATGTACCAATTACTTATTCCTTTAGGGATTCACTACCTTTAACTGATGTTGGAAAAATTAATTCATTTGAAGTACAAAAAATGGAATTAAATTCAGAAAAAGGAAAAATAAAAAAGTTAGAAAAGAAATAAAAAGGGGATAAAATTTATGAATTTTTATACAGTTTGTAGTTTGTTTTATAGTTTACTTTTAAATGGAGTATATTTTTCCAAAAAAAGATTAAAAACAATTGAAAATAAAATATTTGAAAGAATTATGGTAACAAATTTAATAGGTGTTTTATTAGCGCTAGGAAGTTACTATACAATTCTAAATGAAAATAAATTTCCTATTTTAAATATTGTTGTATCAAAAGGATATATTATTTATTTATTAACATGGTTAACATTATTCACTTTATATATCTTTTCCATAACATCAAAAAATATAGAAAAAGAACTATCCAAAATAAAAAAAATATTTATGGTATTATATATTATTTTTTCAATAGGAATTGTTATGTCGCCATTATATTATCATAATAACAATGGAGCAATATATTCATATGGACCTAGTGCTAATGTAATGTTCATTGTTTCAGGATTATACATTTGTGTATGGATAGTTCGCTTATTAGGAAATTATAATGAACTAAAAGATAAAAAATATTTACCAATCTTTGCTTTTATGCTACTTGGAGTTATAGTAATGCTTATTCAAAGAGTACATCCTGAATTACTGTTAATGACATCAATGGAAACATATATAGTATTTTTAATGTATCATACCATTGAAAACCCTGATCTTAAAATGATAGAAGAACTAAATATTGCAAGAGAACAAGCAGAAAAAGCGAATGCTGCGAAAAGTGATTTTTTATCTTCAATGTCTCATGAAATAAGAACCCCATTAAATGCTATCGTAGGATTATGTGAAGATATGGCAGATAATAAAGATTTATCAAGTAGTATGAAAGAAGATGTAGATGATGTAATATCAGCCTCTCATACTCTTCTAGAGATCGTAGGAAATATTATGGACATCAATAAAATTGAAAGTGATAAATTAGAAGTAAATGAATTAACTTATAACTTTAAAGAAGAGGTAGAAACCTTATTCAAAATAAATGGAACTAGAATTGGAACAAAACCGATTAATTACCATTTAAATATCGCTTCAGATGTTCCAGAATACTTATATGGCGATAAAATTCATATAAAGCAAATTTTAAATAATTTATTATCTAATGCAATCAAATATACTGATCAAGGTTCAATAGAGTTAAATATAAAATGTATTAACAAAAAAGAACTAACTCTTTTATTTATTACTGTTAAAGATACAGGAAGAGGAATCAAAAAAGAATACGTTGATAAATTATTTCATAAATTTGAACGATTAGATATAGAAAAGAATACTACAACAGAAGGAACTGGATTAGGTCTTGCTATTACGAAGAAATTAGTTGAATTATTAGGTGGAAAAATAAATGTTGAATCAACTTTTGGTAAAGGATCAATGTTCATGGTAACCTTACCACAAAAAATCTCTTCTAAAGATAAATTGGATGGAATGTCAAAAAATCATAATCAAGAACAAATAAATAATAAAATTTCACATCAAGAAAAAAATATTTTAATTGTTGACGATAATAAATTAAATATCAAAGTAGCTAAAAGAGCAATAGCTTCTCTAAATTTTAAAGAAATAGATGAATGTTATAATGGAAAAGAAGCATTGGAGAAAATTAAAGAAAAACAATATGATATTATCTTAATGGATATTATGATGCCCGTAATGAGTGGAGTAACAGCAATGAAAGAATTAAAGAAAATGAATCATTTTAATACTCCAGTAATAGCACTTACTGCCGATGCGATAAGTGGAGCACAAGAAAAATACCAACTTTTAGGATTTACAGACTGTGTAACAAAACCTTTTACAAAAGAAATAATTAAAGAAAAAATTGATAATTGCTTTATTAATAATACTGATAAGGAGTAAAATCTTTATCAGTATTTTACCTGAAGTAAACAAAAAATAAAATTTGTAAACACAAAGTATAATTATGTTTCTTTTTTTATTGACCTATACTATAATTAAAATGGTGATAGTATGAAAGATAGCTCCCAAATAAGAATGAATATAAAAACAATGGATGATATCCAGAAATTAAAAAGTACACCATCCATTAAATACATTAATCTAGATATCATGAATCCTAACCTAGAAGTAATCTACTATCTACTAGAAAATGGAGAAAAATATTCCTATTCTGATTTATCAGAAGAAATAAAAGGATATATTTATGTTTCACATGATATTTTTAAACAATCTCAAATGTTTATTTTAGATATTATCAATAGCATTCCTAGTTCATTATCAGAATTAGAAATTGCTAGATTTTTATATATTACAATTGGTAAAAATATCAGCTATGACATTAATGTTTTACCAGATAAAAATGAAACTTTTAACTTACAAAATATAAGTACAATTAATAATTTATGGGGAAGTCTTTACTATGGAAAAGGGACCAATCATTCCCTAAGTAAACTTTATTTATTTTTATGTAGAATTATGAATATTAATTGTAAAATTATAACAACAGGACAATTAGGGTATCAAAAAAATATTTTAATGATAAATAATAGAGAATTGTCAACAAATATTACTCAAGATATTCCATTTATTCAAGCTAATTTTAAAACAAAAAATTTTGCTAGATATAATGATAATTTAATGTTAGACAAAAAAATTGCCTATTTAATAGATGATTATAATGATAATAAATTAGAAAAAATATTATCAAACTTAGATTATAGTAAAGAAAATATCTTTCAACTAATTCTAAACAAGACAGCTACCGTTATTGGAGCAAGTAACATAAAACCAATTGAATTAAAAATTATCTTTGAGGAAGTATTTAATCAGTATTGTCCAGATGATAAAATAACAATGAACAATTTATATATTAATAATAATAACAAAAAAGAACATTTCTTATTAATTAATTTTTCCCAAAAATATTATAGTTTCAACTATACTAGAAATAGTTTTGTTGAAATTCCCAAAGAAGAATTAATTAAAAATTTAGAAAACAAAAAAATAGGACTATATTTAAACGAAAAAATTCCCTTTATTGATACCTTAACAGAACAAACAATTTAAAGATATTTATTATAAAATATCTTTTTTTAAAGGAAAAATACTAAAAAAGTATTTTCTAAAAAGGAGGAACATAGCATGGATATTAGTTTTTTAAACGAAAATCAACAAAAAGCAGTTGTTCATAAAGAAGGACCAATGTTAGTTTTAGCAGGAGCAGGTTCAGGAAAAACCAGTGTCTTAACCAATCGAATTGCTTACCTAATTGAAGACGGTGTATCTCCAGCTAATATTTTAGCTATCACCTTTACCAATAAAGCAGCTAGAGAAATGAAAGAAAGAGTAACAAAATTAATTGGAGCAGATGCTAGATACATTCAAATTTCAACATTTCATTCCTTTGGATTGAAGATATTGAAAGAAAATTATGAATTTTTAGGATATGACAAAAATTTTATCATCTTAGATAGCGATGATACCCTAACAGTAGTCAAAAAATTAATGAAAGACTTAAATATGAATCCTAAATATTACAATGCAAGAGAACTAAGAAGTAAAATTAGTTCTGCAAAAAATGAATTAATTACTCCAGAAAAATTTAAAAAACAAGAATATGATGAAAAAATAGTAACACTATATAAAAAATATTGTCAAAAATTAAAAGCAGGAAACTCAGTTGATTTTGATGATTTACTAATTTTACCCATTAAACTATTTGAAATTAGTCCAAGTATTTTAAATAGTTATCAAGAAAGATATAAGTACATTTTAATAGATGAGTATCAAGATACTAATGAAGCCCAATATGTATTTAGTAAAATGATTAGTAAAAAATATAGAAATATCTTTGTCGTAGGAGATAACGATCAAGCTATCTATGCTTTTAGAGGAGCAAACTATAAAAATATCCTAAACTTCGAAAAAGATTATCCGGATTGTAAAACAATTCTTCTAGAAGAAAATTACCGTTCCACTAAAACCATTCTAAATGCTGCCAACAGTGTCATCAAACACAATAAATTAAGAAAAGACAAAAATTTGTGGAGCAATAATGAAGAAGGAGATAAAATTAAATATATCAAAACAGATGATGAAAAATCAGAAGGGGACTATGTTGTAAAAGAAATTAAAAAAATAACAGAAACTGGTACAAGTTATGATGATATTGCTATTTTATATCGAACAAACGCTCAATCTAGATCAATCGAAGAAGCAATGCTAAAAGCAAATATCCCTTATAGAATTATTGGTAGTTTTTACTTTTATAACCGAAAAGAAATTAAAGATTTATTATGTTATTTAAGATTAATCAACAATCCCAAAGATGACGTTAGCTTAACTAGAGTAATAAATGTACCAAAAAGAGGAATAGGCAATGTTACGATTGCTAATATTAATGCTAGAGCAGAAGAAAATAATATATCAATGTTTGAAGCCATCACCTCTGGAAAAGAACTTGCATTTAAACAATTAATTGAAGAACTACAAGCTTCTTCTGAAAATAAAACATTAACAGAACTAGTCGAATTAGTCCTAGAAAAAAGTGGATTAAAAAAGGAACTATCAGAAGAAAAAACACTAGAAAATGAAATTCGTTTAGAAAATTTAGAAGAATTTAAATCGATTACCAAAAATTATGAAAATGAATTTGGAGAAGTTTCACTCGATGATTTCTTAAATGAAATCTCTCTAGTTTCTGATGTAACAGAACATTCTGAAGGAAATAATAAAGTTAGTTTAATGACCGTTCACTCTGTTAAAGGATTAGAATATGATTACGTCTTTATCATTGGTATGGAAGAAGGAATATTTCCTCATTACAACTCAATCATGGAAGGCACTAACGAAGCAATTGAAGAAGAAAGAAGACTTTGCTACGTTGCAATCACCCGAGCAAAGAAAAAACTTTGGATAATCAATACAAAAAAAAGAATGCTATATGGACAGACACAAGTAAATGCTCCAAGTCGATTTATTGATGAAATTGATGATAAATATTTAGAAAGAGAAAAGAAAACGACATCTATTTTCTCTAAAGTTACTAAAATAAATAAAGAACGAATGTATAGAACAAATGATGTTGATTATAATATAGGAGATAATATTAGACATGAAGATTACGGAGAAGGAGTGGTAACAGCTGTAGATAAAAAAATTATTACCGTAGCATTCCCACTTCCAACAGGAATAAAGAAATTTATTAAAAATCATAGAAGTATTACAAAAATAAGTTAAGTATACACTAAACTGTTAAATATTATTCCTTAATAGATATATTATATAAAAAAGAATACTTAAGTATTTTAATTCCATAAGAAATATTTTCTAAAAAATAACAAATATTTCTTTTTTTTTATGTCATTTAATGATATACTAAAAACATAGAATAGTAAATAGGATAGTGATAATAGATGAATGGAAATGTGAATAATATTGTAAGTTTAGTAAATACCATCAGTGCAAAATATGGGCTTAGTAGAGAACAATCCAATGAATTAGCCACTAAATATCAAAATGATACTAGAAATATAGAAAATATTAAACGTGAAATAGAAAATACTGCTAATTATTATATGCATCAAAATAAATTAGCAATTACTATTCAAAATACGCCTAGTTTAAATCCAGGGAAAAATTACTATTTAACAGCATTTGACAGCAATAGTAATGTTTATCTTCAACCAGTATCCGTTACCGTAACCAATCCAGAATCATCAGAAGTCTTAGTAGAAAATACATTTAAAGGATATCAAAAACATACTCAAGTTGACGATTTAGAAATTGCTATTTGTCAAATAGGAAAATTATTAAATATCGATATTGTAGAAGAATATAGAGTCTATGGAGCAACAAAGCAAAAAGACTCGATTATTATTAGAGATATTGTCGATGATGATGAATTCTATGATGTAGAAAATTTAAAAAAACGCTTTTTAAAATTAATCACTAGTGGAAAGTTAAAAAAAGAAAAATGGGTTGATACAGCAGAGCAATTAAAAGTAGCCAATACCAAAGAAGATTACAAGACAATAATAGATTATGGATTAAACGTCTTAAAAAGTCTACCTAGCATGCTTGAAGAAGACTATCAAAAAATAGAAAAAAAATATTTTGATATGCTTTTATTTGATAGCCTAATCAATCAAAGCGAGAGAAATTTTAAAGATTATGGAATTCTATGTGATAAAGAAACAAAAAGATATTCTTTTGCTCCATTATTTGATAATGTTTTTCCATCAATTCTAAAAAATAATGATATTATTATTGTAAATGGAATTACCTGTAATCGTTATGAACTAATTGAATGTTTATTCTATAATTATTATGATAAAATAAAAGATAGAGTAGAAAAAATATTAAGTAAAAAAGATAGATATCTCCAAAATATTGACATTATCTTAAAATACAATTTAGACTTAAGTACTTATAATATGATGTTAAATAATATCATTACAAATTTAAATTACTTTGAAAGATTAAATAGAGAAAGAAGTATGTTAGAAACAAATAGTAGTGCTGGATATGTAAACATTGTTCAAATGATTATTGGATTAATCATAATAGCAGTATTTTCTGTTTGTATTGGATATTTACTTTATTGTATAAAATAAGTTATTTTCTTTTCAAAAATATTCTTTGAAAAACAAAATAACTTTTTATTTTTACCTATATTTGATATAATAATGAAAGAAAAAAGGTGATTACAATGAAATTAACAAGTGATGATATAAAAAATATATCTAGCATTAAAGAGGAACCAACATGGATGTTAGATTTTCGACTAAAATCTTTTGAATGCTTTAAAAATAGTAAAAATCCATCTTTTGGTCCTAAATTAGATATTGATTACGATAGTATAAACTACTATAAAAAAAGAGAAGAAAAACTAACCAATGATTGGAATAATATTTCTTGTTCCGTTCGTGATGAATTCGACAAGCTAGGAGTAATAGATGCAGAAAAAAAATACTTAGATGGTATTGGTGCTCAATATGATAGTGAAGTCATCTATCATAATATGATCAAAGAATTAGAAGAAAAAAATGTTATCTTTCTAGATACAGATAGTGCTTTAAAACAGCATCCAGAAATTTTTAAAAAATACTTTAATCACTTAGTAAAATATGATGAAAATAAATTTACAGCACTAAATGGAGCAGTTTGGAGTGGAGGAACTTTTATCTATATCCCTCCCTACACTAAATTAGATAGACCACTACAAAGTTATTTTAGAATTAATAGCAAAAATATGGGACAATTTGAAAGAACTTTAATCATTGTCGATGAGGGTAGTGAACTCCATTATATTGAAGGTTGTACAGCACCTACCTATACAGAAGATGCATTACATGCTGCTGTAGTAGAAATATTTGTAGAAAAAAATGCAAAATGCAGATATACAACAATTCAAAACTGGTCAAGTGATGTCTATAATTTAGTTACCAAAAGAGCAATAGTAGAAGAAAATGGATTGATGGAATGGATAGATGGAAATGTTGGTGCCAAAACCAACATGAAATACCCAGCCTGTATTTTAAATGGTCCCCATGCCAGAGGAACTTGTATTACCGTAGCAGGCGCTGGAAAAAAACAAATTCAAGATACTGGAGCAAAGATGATTCACCTAGCACCATATACCAAGAGCAATATTGTCTCAAAATCTATTGCCTCTAATGGTGGAAATGCCACTTACCGTGGAACTGTAAAAATAACAAAGAGAGCACACGATTCGTTAGCAAGTGTTAAATGCGATACCATTATTTTAGACAAATTATCTAAAAGTGATACAATTCCTAAAAATATCGTTGCCAATTCAACATCATTACTAGAACATGAAGCAACAGTAAGCAAAATTAGTGATGATAAACTTTTTTATCTAATGAGTAGAGGGCTTCCTGAAGAAGCAGCAAAAGAACTAATTATTTTAGGATTTATCAATGAGTTCAGAGAAGAACTCCCAATGGAATATGCTGTTGAATTAAATCGTCTACTAAAAATAAACATAGAATCATAAGAAGATGAAATATAAGTAATCTTCTTTTTTTGTGTCAAATTTTTGTCAAATGAAAAACTTCCCCTTTTAAAAACTAAATATATTATATTTTTATATATAATCCAAAAATCTTTATATTACTTCCATTTTTACATAATGAAAAAAGAAAATGAAGTATTTTAAATAAATAATTAAACAAACAAATAAAAACTTTATTTTTAAAAATTTGTACCTTTTTTTCCAAAATGTTATATTCATCACGAAAGGAGGGGAAAATATGTTAAATCAAATTGTTTTAGTCGGAAGAATAGTAAAAACTCCAGAATTAAGAACAACAGAAAATGGAAAGAAAACAGCAACCGTAACATTAGCAGTACCTAGAAACTATAAAAACATGAATGGAGAATATGATACAGATTTCTTAGACTGTACACTATGGACAAACGTTGCAGAAAATACTGCAGAATATTGTCAAAGTGGGGATATGGTTGGCGTTAAAGGAAGGTTACAAACTAGAATAATAACATCAGAAGATGGCAGCAAAAAGAAAAAAACGGAAATAGTAGCAGAAAAAGTTACCTTTTTAGCCCAATCGCCAAATAATAAAGAAAAAATAGATAAGAAACCTACTAAAAAGACTTCAAAATCAGAAAAATAAAAGAAGAATAATCATGATGTGAATTTCAATTGATAGACATAATTAAAAAAGAAGTTAATTAGAAAAAACAAGTTCTTCTTTTTTTTATTAAATAATAAAAAATCTACCATGTAAAGTTTTTCTTAAAGAATTGTATTTATAAATTGTTTGTGATAGACTTATATCATGGTGATAATAATGAAATTAAAGAAAAAAAATCAAAATAATCAAATCCAAAAATCAAAAGAAATTATTAAAAAGGAAAAGGTTAAGATAAAGGAAGAAAAGCAAAAAATAAAAGAGGAAAAACATCAAAAATTTTATCAGACTAAACTAGGAAAACTAATCAAAAGTCACCAAAAACAAAATTCTAAAAAAGAAAGAAAGAATTCGATTAAAGAAAAAATTTTATCAGTTCTTCTTTTTGAAATAACGGGTGCTTTAACTTGCTTGATTATTTTATTTATTTTAAGTGGTGGTAAAAACTTTATTAAACTATATGGAGAATTAAGCAAAATAATTAACGTATATGATACTATCACGACAAACTATTATGGAAAATTAGATAAAAATAAAATGATTGATAATGCAATAGATTCAATGTTATCAGAAGCAGGTGATGACTACACTAATTATTCATCTAAAAGTGATGCTTCAAGTTTTCTTGAAACAGTAGATGGAGTTTATGAAGGCATTGGTTGCATGGTATCAATGGACGAAAATAATAATATTATTGTAGTTAGTATTTTTGATAATAGTCCAGCTAAAAAAGCAGGATTAAAAGAAAAAGATATTATATTAAAAATAGATGATCAAGACTATCAAGGTAAAACAAGCAACGATATGTCAAATTATGTAAAAAATAGCAAAGAATCAAAAATAAAATTAACAATCAAAAGAGATGGTGTAGAAAAGGAATTTACAGTAGAAAGAAAGAAAGTTGAAGTTCCTTCTGTAACAAGTAAAATTTTTGAAAAAGAAAATAAAAAAGTTGGCTATATAGATATTTCTGTGTTTTCATCAGTTACATATGAACAATTCAAAAAAGAATTAAAGAAATTAGAAAAAAAAGAAATTCAATCTTTGATTATAGATGTTAGAAATGATTCTGGTGGTTACTTGAGTGCTGTTACAGATATTAGTAGTCTATTTCTAAAAAAAGGGAAAATAATTTATCAATTAGAAGATAATAACAAGAAAGAAGTAATAAAAGACAAAACCAAAGAAAATAGAACATATCCAATCGCTGTACTAGTAAATACAACAAGTGCATCTGCTTCAGAAATTCTAGCATCAACAATCAAAGAAAGTTATGGAGGATATGTAGTAGGAACACAAACTTATGGAAAAGGAACTGTTCAAAAAACAAAAAAATTATCTGATGGTAGCATGATAAAATATACAATTCAAAAATGGCTTACTCCAAATGGCAATTGGATAGATAAAAAAGGCGTAAAACCAACAGATCCAGTAGCTTATGAAATAAAAGACAATGTAGACTTACAACTAGAAAAGGCATTAGAATTAGCAAGCAAATAGTTTGTAATAAAAAGATTCCATTAATGTGGAATTTTTTTCATCAAAATTTAAAAAGTAATCCAGTAGATAAACTTTTTTTCTTTTAGACATTAAATCTTACATTTCAAGATACAATCCCAATTTTTTCTGGTAAATTATGATATAATGAACTTGTTCGCTAGGAGGGAGTAGAACTATGGTAAGATTTATTATTTGTGAAGATAATAAAGAATTTTTAATGAAAATTCACAACATTTTAACAAAAGTAATGATGCCTTATAATTTCGAGTATAAAATTAATGAGTTCACAGAATATAATAAGGATGTTCATGAAATTATTAATAAGGAAGGAGAACAAAAAGTTTATATCCTAGATATTGAATTAGGAGAAATATCAGGATTAGAAATAGCATCTGAAATTAGAGAAAATGATTTGGAAAGTATTATTTTATTTGTAACCAATCACAGTGAATGTAAAAATGATATCTTTTATTCTAGATTATTAGCACTAGACTATATTCCAAAAGATAAGCTATGGCCTTCAAGATTCGAAGAAACAATGAACTATATTATCAAAACAATAAATAAAAAAGGAGTACTTATCTATAACTTCAATAGAAATTCATATAGAATTCCCTATGACAATATTTTATATATTGAAAAAGTACAAGACGTTCCTAAATGTATTATTAGAACAGAAAATGGAGAAGAATTTGAAACTAACATGTCTATTATGGAACTTTCAGAAAAATTAGGACACAGTTTCTTTCAATGTCATAAATCATGTATTGTTAATATAGAAAAGATAAAAAGAATAAATTATTCTGAAAATACTATTACTTTTCTTAACAATGAAACAGTATATTTGCTATCTAACAGAAAGAAAAAGGAGTTGAGAGAATATGTGGCAAATTATTAGTGCATATCTGGGAGTAATCATATTAATAGTAGGGTTATTAGTATTTGCACAGGTAGTGCTAGAAAAAAAGCCACAGATTAATATTTGGAAATTGATATTATTAATTATAATAATTTCTATTTTTCATACTGTTCTTCAATTAAATTTCAGTGGTACTATAAAAAGTACAGTAATGTGCATTATTAATATTATATTTTTTAAATATGTTTTTAGTATCTCGTACAAAAAATCAATATTTTTGACAATAATTTATATGATAGTATTATTAATTCCAGATCTAATAGAGATATTTTTTATTACAAAAGTATTAAATTTAAGCATGGATTTTTGCTTTAACTCACTTTCAGGAACATTAATATCTAATACAGCTGTATGTTTAATGTTCTTAGGAATAACGTTTCTTATGAAAAATCACTTAAGATATTTAATAAATGCAGAAATTGATAATAATAAAAAAATAATTATATTATCATCATTAACATTAATTAGCATTTTAATTTTCTTTTATCAACTCGGTCAACAGTATAGGGAAAATAAGAACATTATTATTTTCTTAATTATAATTTTATTTTTGATATCGATGTTAGGAAGTTTAATTAGACAAATCATTATTAATAATAAAATAAAAAATGATTACGACAATTTATTAGAATTTATGACAACATATGAAGAAGAGATAGAAAATCAAAGAACTCTTCGACATGAAACCAAAAATGAGTTTTTAGCAATTAGAGCAAAGATATGTGATAAAGAAAAGGAAAGCGAAATTATTAATTATATTGATGAAATATTAGGAGATACATATTCTGTAAAAAGTGAAAAATATGCAAAATTTGGATATTTACCAGCAAACGGAATTAAAGGGTTGTGTTATTTTAAAGTACAAAAAGCAGAAGAATTAGGAATAAATGTTTCTATTAATATTTCCAAAAAAATAAAAAAATCAACAGTTTTTGATTTAGATTTAAAACAACAAAGAGAATTTGCTAAAATTTTAGGTGTATTTATAGATAATGCCATTGAGGCTAGCGCAGAATCTAAGGATAAAGAATTAGGAATAGAAGCATATTCAAATTTAGAAAATGAGTTTAGAATGATTATTTCAAATACTTACAATAATGCAATTGATGAAGAAAAAATAGGGAAGGAAAATTTTACAACTAAAGGAAAAAATCGTGGACATGGATTATTATTAGTAAATGAAATCGTAAAAAATAACACTATTTTTGAAACAAAAAGAAATATAAAAAACGATATTTATAGTCAAACTATTATTGTGAAAAAATCATAAAAAGCACTTTAAGTAGTGCTTTTTTAAATTTATAAGTTATTTTTCAATTAAATATTTTGGCATTTTTGGTTCATCCATAATCAAAAGAAAACATGCTTTAGTTCCGCTGTTAGCAGCTCCTCCTCCAATTTTTGCTAATAAATCTGCAATAAAACTCATATTTTTTCCTCCTTCTCATTTTATTGTTTTATGTAAAATTAATTATTGCTAATTAATTCAACATCACTATAATATGTTTTGTAATTATTATATGGCATCTTGAATGTACTATAAGTAATAGGTAAAATCATTAAAACAGCCTCTACCATTCCCATTAATAAGTACTTTGCAATATCCTGTCCATTAAAATAAATAATTAAAAAAGTATATATTACCCCAAAACTAAAACTTAAAAATTTAAATCTCTTTCTTTTTTTAGAATGAATAAGGGGGTGCTTATGTGTATCAGCAGGTGCATAAATTAATAAACATATATTACATAAGATGGCAATAATTAACATGAACCAAAAAGGTAAAGTAATATATTTACAAAACAATGCTCCTCCTACAAAGAAAATCAAAGATGAAATTAAGCAATAAATACTTTTACTTGCATGTATTCCAAAAGCCTGGGACCGAATAATATTATAGGTAATCAGAAGAATAAACACTTCTTTAAAAATTCCTAGTAATGTGGATAATAAAAAGATAATAATCAACTTAGTAAAAGTAAGATACAATCCTTCTAATCCATAAATAATAATTTCTATCTGTTCATCACTATATTTACCACTTTTCTTTAATATTTGAACAGAAGAATGAATTAATTTTTTCTTCATATCCTCACCTACAATTCAATTATATCGTAATTCATAGTCAGTAACAGTAAACGTACTTAATATATAGTTTTCTCAAACTATAACAAAAAAAATTAACATAAAAATAACTACAAAATTCGTTTACAAAACGAAAATACACTTTATAATTTTATTCATTATTTACTTGTGATTAAATTAAATATATGTTATAATACACATATAATAGGAGGAGAATAAAATGGGAAACAGCAGAATAATTACTTTAGTTGATGGCTACAAAGAAGTAGGAGAAGTGGAGTTAATTTGTGCCTTTAAAGTTAAAGAATTAAATGAAAAATATATAATTTATACAAAAAATGAGCATGATAGAGGAGGAAATACTATCATTTATTCTGGAAAAATCATTAATAAAGAAAATAATCAGTATATAGAAAATATCACTGAGGGAACAGAATGGGAAAAATTAAAAAATATAATGAAAATGATGTCTAGATACAGTTTGGAGAGTGAAAAAAATGTATAGTAGCAAAGTAAGAAATATAGAATTACCAGAAAACTTATTTTCAAATTTAGGAGAAATGAAAAGTAAGAAGTTAAATTCGCGTGAAAAAATAACTGCCCCTGAGCAAAAAGTAGTTCCTAATATTGAAAATAAAGATAAAGAAGAAAATATAGGAATGACAAGTTTTTCAAAGCACAAGGAATATAGAAATAGAATTAATCAAATGTATGAAGGACTAAAAGGAATTACTCCAATCGATGGAGAAGTGGATAATGTAATTTACTTTAATGACTATACAGAAAAAGGTATTGTAGTTAAGCCTAAAGTTTCCTCTTTAAAACAATTCTGGACTGAATATCGTTTAATTAATAATGAAAAAATTTCTCCTAAAATAAAAAATATTTCAATTGAAAAACAACGATTATCTGATTTTGATGAATTATTTGATGCATTACAAACAAGAGTAAGTGAAATTAATAAATATATCGATGAATTAAAAGAAATGCGAGTAAGTATTCATCAATCAAATGCTGAACTAGAAAAGGACAAAGAAAAATTATCACATGAAAAGCAAAAGTTTATGAGTTACAAAACAAATGAAGAAAGTAAAATAAAGAAAGAAAAAGAAAATTTAAAAATAAATTATGATAGACTTCAAACTATTATAGATGATTTAGATAAAAAATTAGAAAGTATTGATCAGTAATTTTATAAAATCAAAAAGAGTTCAGAAGTGGACTTTTTTTACTAATATAGTATAGAAATGAGGAAAAATATGGAAACAAAAGAATTGAAAAAAATAGATGCTTACTTTAGGGCTGCTAATTATTTATCTGCATGTCAAATGTATTTATTAGACAATCCTTTATTAAAAAGAAAGTTAACTTTAAAAGACATAAAACCAAATGTAGTAGGTCATTGGGGAACGGTTCCCGGGCAAAACTTCATTTACACTCATTTAAATCGTGTAATTAAAAAATACAATCTTAATATGATTTATATCTCAGGACCAGGTCATGGAGGACAAGTAACAGTTTCCAATACTTATCTTGAAGGAAGTTATACCGAAATATATCCTAGTATTACGCAAGATGAAGATGGATTAAAAAAATTATTTAAACAATTCTCATTCCCAGGAGGAATTTCTTCTCATGCTGCTCCAGAAAATCCTGGTTCAATAAACGAAGGAGGAGAATTAGGCTATAGTTTATCACATGCTTATGGTGCTGTTTTAGATAATCCTAGCCTAATTGCTGCGTGTGTAATAGGCGATGGAGAATTAGAAACAGGACCACTTCAAGCCTCTTTACAAATTAATAAAATCATGAATCCCAAAACTGATGGAGTGGTATTACCAATATTACATTTAAATGGCTATAAAATTGCCAATCCCACATTATTTTCTAGAATTAGTGATATGGAACTAGATGATTATTTCAGAGGAAGTGGATATCTTCCATACTATGTTGAGGGAGATAATCCAATGACAATGCACAAAAGAATGGCAGAAGTATTAGATGAAGTTATTGAGAAAATAAAAGATATTAAATATCGTAAGACCACCAAAAGACCAATTTGGCCTATGATTATCCTAAGAACCCCAAAGGGGTGGACTGGTCCAAAAGAAGTTGAGGGAAAAAAGATAGAAGGCTCATTTCGAGCACATCAAGTACCAGTTATTGTTGATGAAAATCATAAAGAAAATTTAGAAATTCTAGAATCTTGGCTAAGAAGTTACAAACCAGAAGAATTATTTGATAAAAATGGAACTTTAATAAAAGAATTGCAAGAATTAGCTCCAATAGGAGAACAAAGAATGGGAGCAAATCCAAATGCAAATGGAGGAAAGTTATTAAAAGAATTAAATTTACCTGATTTTAGGGAATATGGAGTTAATATAACAGAACATGGAAAAGTTCAAGCACAAGATATGATAGAATTAGGAAAATATATTAAAGATATCATTAAACTAAATAAAGAAAAACATAACTTTAGAATATTTGCTCCAGATGAAACTTTATCTAATCGCTTAAATTATGTCTTTGAAGAAACAAATAGAAAGTGGAATGCTATAAAAAAAGATAATGATGAATTTTTAGATTGCAATGGTGTAGTCATTGATTCTATACTATCGGAACATGTATGTCAAGGAATGCTAGAAGGATATTTATTAACAGGTAGACATGGATTTTTTACAAGTTATGAAGCATTTATTCGAATTGTTGATTCCATGGCGAGTCAACATGCTAAATGGTTAAAAGTATGTAAACAATTACCATGGAGACAAAAAATTTCTTCACTAAATTATGTACTTACTTCTCATGTATGGCAGCAAGATCACAATGGTTATACACATCAAGATCCAGGATTCTTAAATCATTTAGTGACAAAAAAAGCAGATATTGTAAGAATTTATTTGCCCCCAGATACAAATTGCTTATTATCTTGTTTTGAACATTGTATGAAGAGCAAAGATTATATTAATGTAATTGTAGCATCAAAACATCCAAGACCACAATGGTTAAGTATGGATGAAGCAGTTGTACATTGTACCCAAGGAATTGGCATATGGAAATGGGCAAGTAATGATGAAAATCAAGAACCAGATATTATTATGGCATGTTGTGGAGATACTCCAACATTAGAAACTTTAGCAGCAACCTCCATTTTAAGAGAATATTTTCCTGAGTTAAGAATCAGAGTAGTAAATGTTGTAGATTTAATGCGGTTACAATCTAACACAGAACATCCACATGGATTAACAGATGAAGATTATGATGCCTTATTTACAAAAAATAAACCAATTATCTTTGCTTTTCACGGATATCCAAATTTAGTTCATCAACTAACTTACAAGCGACACAACAAAGATTTGCATGTACATGGTTATAAAGAAGAAGGAACAATCACAACCAGATTTGATATGTGTGTCCAAAATGGAATAGATAGATATCATCTTGTTTTAGCAGCCTTAAAACATCTTCCACAGTTAGGAAATAGAAGTGCTCTTTTAAATCAATTATGTAAAGATAAGTTAGTAATTCATAAACAATATATACATGAGTATGGAAAAGATATGCCAGAAGTTCAAAATTGGCAATGGAAAGGGAAATAAATTATTATTTTTCTAAATTAATGAAATTAGAATATGAAAATAATGAAATAATGATAACGAGTACAACTAATCCTAACCTTCTAAAATATCACTTTAAAAAATTATATTACGCAATTATGATTAAAAAATGTAACCGATATAGTTCAATATCCAATAAACAAAGAATTGACGTTGTGATGACAGATGATAATTTAAAAATACTATATATAAAAAGAAATATGCATGAAAATACTTTTATAGAAGAAAAAAATGCAACTACTACGATTTTATTGCCATTAGGCACTTTCAAAAATTTAAAAATAGGAGATTATCTTCATCTAAAAGAAATACCATCAGAATCTTTATATGAAAAAAAATAGACAATTAATAGTAGTATTATTAACAATATTAATTATTGTTCTAGTTTTTTTAATATTTTTATATTTTTTTAAACAAAGAAATATAAATTCTAAAGATTATCCAAAAATTAAAGAAAAAAACATAATTGAAGAAATTTTAGAAGAAAATCATGAAGAAAGAATAAATAAGTCATTTTTGAATTGGTTAGAAAAAGAATATGGGAATCAAAAATTATCTTTATTAAAAGAAAAACTGAAAAGTGATAATCGAGAAAACATCTGGCATGATATTTATCATTCTTCATTAAATGTGTTGTTAGATAATTACAATAATATTTATTCTAATGCAAGTAATATCCAGCAAGTAAATACTTCAACAAATCAAGCACAGCTTAGTTTTATAGGAGATGTTTCCCTAGCAGATAATTGGTATATTATTCCAAAATATCAAGAGAGAGGGAAAAATATTTATGGTATTTTATCAGAAGAAACGGTAGATATTTTAAAAAATAGTACACTTACAATAGCAAATAATGAATTTACTATAAGTAACCGAGGAGAAAAAATGCCTGGTAAGTATTATACCTTCAGAGCATCTCCAAATAACCTTAGTATTTATCAAGAAATGGGAGTAGATTTGGTAACTCTTGCTAATAATCACGTCTATGATTTTGGAGAGAAAGCATTTCAAGATACACTAGAAGCTCTTAAAGACTTTCAAATTCCTTATGTAGGAGCAGGAAAAAATATTGATGAAGCTATACAACCATATTACTTTATCGTTAACGGATATAAAATAGCATTTCTAAACGCGACAAGAGCAGAAAAATTAATTTTAACGCCAGAAGCTACAAATGATACAGGTGGAGTATTTCGATGCTATGACCCTAGTTTGTTAATTCAGCAAATCAAAAAAGTAAGACAGAATAGTGATATTGTTATAACCTTGTTACATTGGGGAAAAGAAGATTCAAGTAGTTTAGAAGATGTTCAAGTAGAAACAGCAAAACAATATATTGAAGCAGGTAGTGATCTTATTGTAGGAACTCATGCCCATACATTGCAAGGAATCGATTTTTATCAAGGAAAAGCCATCATATATAATCTTGGAGATTTTATTTTTAATCATGAAACAAAAGATACAGCAATATTTCAATTTATAATTAACAATGAAAAACAGTTTCAATATAAAATTATTCCCTGTCAACAAAAAGAGAAATACACTTCTATAAAAGAAGGAAATGAAAAGGTAAGAATATTAGATAAGTTAAGAACATTATCTCCAAATGTATTTTTTGAAGAAACAGGAACTTTTTATGAAAAGAGTACAGACTAGTATTCTTTTTTTGTCTCTTTTAAAACTTTTTTATAACTATTTACGTCCTAAATTTTAAGTAATGCGAATATCCTATAATTTAGGGTGTGAATAGTTGCACTTTTTTGACAACTACAAATTAACAAAATATCTTTTTCAATGGATTTTTTATCATTAAAGCATAAATACAGAAACAGAAGCAAAAAATAGAATAAAATAAAAAACACTTCTATTGATTTAACATATAAATAAATTAAAACAATAGAATGTTGTAGTTGTCAAAATGATGAGCAGTATATCATAGTACAAGGAGGATTTTTATGATAGAGACAATTTTATATTTGAATGGAAAATATCCAAAAATCATAAGTTATATCGACGAAGACGAAAAAAATTATGTAACTTTAAAAGTGAAATTAAAAGAAGATATCAGTGAATTTGAATTCAAAAAATTTTTACTGGATTTAAAAATTTTAAAATCGGATTTATTATCTATAGGAATTGCAGATACTTATTCAATTCAAAAATTAAAGACTTGTTTCAAAGAAATATTAGGAACAGAGGCAGTAATTAATTTAAAAAAATTATATAAATTAATGAATAATTTAGAAAAAGAAGAATTTGCTATCTTCAATGAAAAAGTAGAAGAATTTTTTAATATGTTTGAGATAGTAAATAGATGTGAATATAGTTTATTTGTATACAATGAAATGATTCGGCATCTTAAAACAAATCAATTATTTATGTTACAGGATTGTAATTTTGAAAAGGAAGTAAATTCTATGAAATATAATAGTTA
>JAQXQC010000022.1 GCA_029100965.1 Bacilli bacterium
TTTACATCGTTTGGTAAAAGATTATCAATATCATTATTCTCCAGAAGTTATTGAATATTGGAATAAGAATTTATCTATTATGGCACTTCATTGTTCAGAGAAGGAACAAGATGCTGTTAAGTGTGAAAGAGATGTTGATGATATGAAGAAAGCTGAATATATGGAAAGTCATATTGGAGAAACATTTACGGGAGTTATTTCTGGCGTACAAGAGTTTGGTGTTTTTGTTGAACTTCCTAATACAGTAGAAGGCCTTGCTAGAGTAGAGGATATGCCTCGTGGAGGATATCGTTATATTGAAGATGCTATGTGTTTAATTAATAGTAAAACAAAAGATAGATTTGGTTTTGGAGATGAAGTTATTGTTCAGGTAATTAAAGCTTGTAAGGAGAATTCAACTATTGATTTTAAGATTTTAGGAAAAGTTAAAGAAAAAGAGAATGAAAATAGTCAAGATTTGGATGAAAAATCAGATTCTAAAAAATATATTTTGAAAAAGAATAAATAGGTGTAGAGATGCGAAGAAGAAAGAAAAAGTTAAAGTTAGGTAATATTTTTATTGCAGTTAGTTTAGTTATTTTATTTTCTTTGGTTTTGATTTATTTTCTTGGTGGTGCTAACTCTAAAAATTTACAGCAAGAAGTAAAAAAAGATAATAAATTGCAAGAAAATAAGAAGGAAGAAGAGCAAGAGTATCAGGCGTCTATGGTTATGGTAGGAGATAATTTAATTCATTCTAGTATTTATAAAGATGCTAGTGATGGAAAGGGGGGCTACGACTTTAGAAAGATGTATGAGTTGGTAAAGCCTATTATTCAAAAATATGATATTGCTTACTATAATCAAGAAACTGTGCTTGGAGGGAAGGAACTTGGTGTGAGTGATTATCCTACTTTTAATTCTCCTCAAGAGGTTGGAGATGCGATGATTGATGCTGGATTTAATTTGGTTTCTCTTGCTAGTAATCATACGATGGATTCTGGGGAGAAGGCTATTTTGGCATCAAGGGAGTATTGGGATAGTAAGAGTGATGTTTTGGCTGTTGGTAGTTATTCTAGTACTGATGATCGAGATAAGGTTCGGATTGTTACAAAGAATAATATTCGTTATACGATGTTGAATTATACTTATGGTACAAATGGAATAAGTGTTCCTAGTGGAAAAGAATACTTAGTTAATGTTTGGCCTACTAATTTAGAAATAAATGATGTAGAGAAGGATACTTTATATCAGGAATATAAAAAACAAGTAAAGAAGGATATTGAACAAGTTAGAGATAGTGTAGATGTTTTAATGGTAGCGATGCATTGGGGAGTAGAATATACAGATGAGGCTACAGAATATGAAAAAGATATGGCTTCTTATTTGGCAAGTTTAGGTGTAGATATTATTATTGGTGCTCATCCCCATGTTATTCAGCCAGTTACTTGGATTGATAAGACTTTAGTAATTTATTCTTTAGGTAATTTTATTTCGGCTCAGTATCAGACTGATGATTATAACAAGATGGTTGGTTTGATGACTAGTTTAGAGATAAAGAAGAAAGTAAAAGGAAAAGATGTAACGATTAGTATTTCTAATGTAGATAATGATTTGGTATATACTTATTATAAGAATTGGCGAGGATTTAAAGTTGTTCCATTTTCTAGTTCGGAAATTGTTAATTATTTGCCTGATTATAAAAGGGTTCATGATAAATATGCTAGGGTGGTAAAGAAATATGATAATAATATTTCGGTAAAGCCTGCTTATGGAGTGGAATAATGAGAAAAATAAGAAATAAGAAAAAGAAAAAATTTATCGTTTTAGTTCTTCTTTTCTTTATTTCTCTTTTTGTTTTTGGAGGGGTAGTTCTTTATCAGTATTTTCCTGTTTTTGAACAAAAGAAAACAATAAAAAAGGAAAAAAATACTTCTAAAGAAAATAAGAAGAGTATAGAGAAGTTGTCTATGGTTATGGTAGGAGATAATTTAATTCATGATAAGATATATTGGGATGCTAAGAATGAGGGGGGTTATGATTTTAAGCCTATTTTTAGGGAAATTAAACCTATTATTCAAAAATATGATATTGCTTATTATAATCAAGAGACAATTTTAGGAGGATCAGATATTGGGGTATCTAGTTATCCTGCATTTAATAGTCCTTATGAAGTAGGAGATGCGATGATTGATACTGGATTTAATTTAGTTTCTCTTGCTACTAATCATACAATGGATAGAGGAGAGAGGGCAATTTTAAATTCTAGGAAGTACTGGGATAGTAAGAGTGATGTTTTGGCTGTTGGTAGTTATTCTAGTACTGATGATCGAAATAAGGCTCGGATTGTTACAAAAAATAATATTCGTTATACTATGTTAAATTATACATATGGAACGAATGGGATAAGTGTTCCTAGTGGAAAAGAATACTTAGTTAATGTTTGGTCTGTTACTGGGAATAATCCTGATACAGATACTTTGTACCAAGAATATAAAAGTCAGGTAAAAAAAGATATTGAACAGGTTAGAGATCAAGTTGATTTACTTATTGTTGCTATGCACTGGGGAGTGGAATATCAAGCAATGCCTAATCGTTATCAGGAAGATATGGCTTCTTATTTAGCTAGTTTAGGAGTGAATATTATTATTGGTACGCATCCACATGTTATTCAGCCAGTTACTTGGATTAATCAAACATTAGTAATTTATTCACTTGGTAATTTTTTGTCTGCTCATGAAGTAGTTAATATGGCTAATCGGGTTGGTTTGATGAGTATGGTTGACATTTATAAAGAAAATGCTAAAATAGTACTAGAAAATTTGCACAATGAATTATTGTATACTTACTATGATTCTTCTTATCGAGATTTTTTGATTATTCCTTTTTCTTCTATGGAAGAGAAGTATTTAAGTAATTATCGTGAAGTATATTCTAAATATAAAGGAATAGTTCAAGCATTAGATAAGAATATCATTGTTCAATCGTTGAATTAAGGAAGAGGTGTTATGATGGAAGAGGAAAGAATAGAACTAAATGTTCCTGATATTGGTCAAAATGAAAAAGTAAAAAAAATGAGAGAAGAAGAACAAAAAAATGATTTAAGGGAACAAAAAATTGCTAAAGAAAATAGAAGAAGAGCAGCAATGCGAACTAGAAGAAAGAAAAAAATCAAAAAGTACATTTTTGCTGCTGGTGTTGTTGCTATTGTTGGAGCAGGGCTTACTTATGCGGGAAAAAATGTTATTCAAAATATTAATTATTCATCAAATCCAATAGAAAATACTGTTTCGTCTATTGATAGTTATATTAATAATGGTGAAAAAACCGAGTCTGCTGTGGTTGAGGAGTATGCAGAAAAATATGCCGCTTTAGAACAAGAAATACAATATAATGAACAGAGTAGCAATAGTAAATTGTCTCAGGTTGCTCTTGATACTCAAGAAAAGGTAGATGCTCAGATTTCTAAATTAGCAGATAAAATGCTGGAAGATTTTGGAAGTTTAAGTTCTGAGGAATTAAAAACTTCATGTTTCAAGAGAACAAATGATAAACAATCTAGTTTTTATGATTTTTCTCTTTATCACAAAAAAAGTGTTACTTTAAATTGGTTAAAGAAATATTTTGATTATTCTCAAATTGAAAATATTTATAATCGTTTATCTGAAGAAGAGATTAATGCTTTAATTGCTTTTACTACTTATAATTGTATTGATGTTTATGAGGGGGGACCAAATAATAGAGAAACTTTTCTTAGAAATTTAGGATTTACTTCTGATCAAAGTGATGAGGAAAAATTAGCAATTGCAAAAAAGATGGCTAATCAAGTTTCCTTTAATATTGCTAAAGAGAGTTTAACACAAGAATTGGGATATTCTTTAGATATAGAGGCAGAAAGTGTAGGAAGAGGTAAATAGTATGCAAGATCAAGAAATGGAAGTTGAGTATGTTACTTTAGAAGATGGTAATGATTACTTTGTTGTAGATATTATTGATCATTATGTTTATTTAAAAAAAGAAGAAGATGATAAGACATTTGAAGTTCGTGAAGTAGTAAAAGAGGATAATGGAGAAGAGTTTTTTGTAGAACTTGATAATCAAGAAGAGTATGAGAAAGCTTTACTATTATTTACAAAGAAGTATGTTAATCAATAATTATATTTAATTAGTAAACTAAAAAGAAATATTCTTTGGAATATTCTTTTTTCTGTGGTATACTATTTTAAGAAATTAAGAAAGATGGTAGATGGTGATGGTTAAGAAAACAACAAATACTTATGATGAAAATTCAATTAAAATATTAGAAGGATTAGAGGCTGTTAGAAAAAGACCTGGTATGTATATTGGCTCTACTGATAAAAGAGGTCTTCATCATTTAGTTTGGGAAATTGTCGATAATGGTGTAGATGAGGCTTTGAATGGTTATGGAAATCATTTAGAGATTATTATGCATAAAGATGGTTCTGTTAGTGTTACAGATCATGGTAGAGGAATTCCAACAGGAATGCATGCTTCTGGGAAAAGTACTCCTGAAGTAATTTATACAGTGCTTCATGCTGGTGGTAAGTTTTCAGAAGGTGGTTATAAAGTAAGTGGAGGACTTCATGGTGTTGGTGCTTCTGTTGTTAATGCTTTGTCTAGTTTTATGGAAGTGACGACAAGGTATCAAGGAGAAGAATATTATATTTCGTTTAAAAATGGTGGGCATGTCGATAAAAAATTAACAAAGTTAGGTAGTACTAATAAGACAGGGACTACTGTTCATTTTATGCCTGATAGTGAAATATTTAGTAGTACGAAGTTTAATTTTAGTGTTATTTGTGAGAGAATGCAGGAATGTGCTTTTTTGGTAAATGGACTTAGTATTGAAATTACTGATGAAATTGAAGGAAAGACAGAAAAATACTTATATCATAATGGTCTTGAATCTTTTGTTGAATATTTGAATGAAGGAAAGAATGTTTTACATAAAGTATTATGTTTTAAGGCTACTAAGGATCAAATTAATGTTAGTGTTGCTCTTCAATATACGGATAGTTATTCTGAGAATATTATTTCGTTTGTAAATAATGTAAAGACTAGTGATGGTGGCTCTCACGAAGTTGGGTTTAAGACTGCTTTAACAAAAGTATTAAATGATTATGCTAGAGAAAATAATTTTATTAAGGCTCGTGATAAATCGTTTGAGGGATCAGATGTTAGAGAAGGTCTTACGGCAATTATTAGTGTACAGATTCCTGAGTCTATTCTTCAATTTGAAGGTCAAACAAAAGCTAAATTAGGAACTCCGGCTGCTAGAAGTATTGTGGAAGCAATTACTACAGAAAAGTTAAAGTTTTTCTTGGAAGAAAATAAGTCAATTGCTACTATGATTGTGACCAAAGCATTAAAGGGAAAGGATGCTAGAGAAGCAGCTAGAAAAGCAAGAGAAGAATCTCGTAAGGGGAAAGATTCTAAAAAAATAGAAAAAATTTTAAGTGGGAAATTAACTCCTGCTCAGACAAAAGATAAATTATCTCGTGAATTATTTATTGTAGAGGGAGATTCTGCTGGTGGCTCTGCTAAACAAGCTAGAAATAAAAGAACACAAGCCATCCTTCCTTTAAGAGGTAAAGTTTTAAATACTGAAAAAGCAAAATTAGAAGATATTTTTAAGAATGAGGAAATTAATACTCTAATTCATACTATAGGTGCTGGGTATGGGAATAATTTTAATATTAAAGATATTTGTTATGGTAAAGTAATTATTATGACTGATGCTGATGATGATGGAGCACATATTCAATGTTTACTTTTAACTTTCTTTTATCGTTATATGAAACCTTTAATTGAAAATGGAAATTTATATATTGCTATGCCACCTTTATATAAAGTAACAATAGGTTCTAAAGAGCATTATTTATGGACAAATGAAGAATTAAAAGAACTAACTAAGGGGAAGAGTAATTATAAAATTCAACGTTATAAAGGATTAGGTGAAATGAATGCTCATCAACTATGGGAAACAACAATGGATCCAGAAAAGAGAAGTTTAGTAAAGGTTAATATTACTGATGTTGCTCTTGCGGAGAAAAGAGTTTCTGTTTTGATGGGAGATGCTGTTGAACCAAGAAAAAATTGGATTAATGAAAATGTTGTATTTACTTTAGAAGATGATTATAAGATTTAATTCTTTTACGAAAAATACTTACATTTTCTTTTTCTTTATAAGGAGATGGATGATGGATAAAGATATTTTTTACATGAAATTAGCTATAGAAGAAGCAAAGAAAGCTTATCAATTCGATGAAGTACCAATTGGTTGTGTAATTGTTTTTCAAGATAAAGTATTAGCATGTACCTATAACCGAAAAACAATAGATAAAATTGCTACTTCTCATGCTGAAATCTTAGCAATTAATGAAACTTGTCAAAAATTAGAAAGTTGGTATTTGAATGAATGTACTTTGTATACAACAGTTGAACCTTGTTTGATGTGTACAGGAGCAATTCTTCAATCCAGAATAAAAAGAGTAGTTTATGGTTGTACAAATCAAGCCTTTGGCTATCTCTCTAAGTTAGAAAATTCAAAAATAGAAGTTACCTCAGGTATCTTAAAAGAGGAATGTGCCTCT
>JAQXQC010000023.1 GCA_029100965.1 Bacilli bacterium
AAACAGATGCTAAAGATGTCATCTATGTTAGAATTGATAGAACTAGAAAAGTACCAGTCACAACCCTTTTAAGAGCATTTGGACTTTCTAGCGATGAAGAGATTTTATCCGTATTTGATAATAATACTTATTTAAAAAATACAATCGAAAAAGATACAACCAAAAATACAGATGAAGCCTTAATTGAAATTTATGAAAAATTAAGACCAGGAGAGCCAACAACATTAGATTCATCAAAAAACCAATTAATTACAAGATTTTTTGATAATTTCCGTTATGACTTAGCAAAAGTTGGTCGTTATAAATTTAATAAAAGATTAAATATTACAGATAGATTACTTAACAATACTTTAGCCCAAGATATTATTGTAGATGGAGAAACAATATTTACTGAAGGAACAAAAATTACGAAAGAAGTTTATTTAAAATTACAAGAAATTTTAGCAAATGGTTATGGTAGAGAAGAAGTAAAAATAAATGAAGAATTAGATAATCATAATATTGTTCAAGTATTATATGTTCATCCTGAAAAATTCCCAGATAAAAAAGTAAAATTAATGGGTAATGATCAAACATTAGATACAAGAACTTTAACGATTTCTGATGTTTATGCATCAATTTCTTACTACTTAAACTTATTAGATGGTGTAGGACATGATGATGAAATTGACCATTTAGGAAACAGACGTGTAAGACAAGTAGGAGAATTATTGCAAAACCAATTAAAAATTGGATTATCTAGAATGGAAAGAGTAGTAAGAGAAAGAATGACTACTCAAGATATTGAAACAGTAACCCCTAAGACATTAATTAATATCAGACCAGTTACTGCGGTAATTAAAGAATTCTTTGGTTCAAGCCAATTATCGCAATTTATGGACCAAGTTAATCCAATCGCTGAATTAACCCATAAGAGAAGATTATCAGCATTAGGACCAGGTGGATTATCAAGAGATCGTGCTGGTATGGAAGTTCGTGATGTTAATCCATCTCACTATGGTAGAATTTGTCCAATCGAATCTCCAGAAGGACAAAACATTGGGTTGATTACTTCATTAGCAAGTTACGCCAAGATTGATGAATATGGATTTATTCAAACTCCATATCGTAAAGTAGAAAATAAAAAATTAACCGATAAAGTAGAATACTTAACAGCAAATGAAGAACAAGATTTCTATATTTCCCAAGCAACCGTAAATGTTAACGATGATATGGAAATTACTGATGCAACCGTTGCTGGTAGATTTAATGGAGAGAATGTAATTATTCCAGCTGAACAAGTAGATTACATTGATGTATCACCACAACAAGTTGTATCGGTTACAACAAGTTTGATTCCATTCCTAGAACATGATGATGCTACACGTGCTTTAATGGGAGCAAACATGCAACGTCAGGCATTACCATTATTAACAACAGAAGCTCCATATGTTGGAACTGGTGTTGAATATGTAGCTGCTCGTGATAGTGGTGCTGTAGTTGTTTCTAAAGCAGATGGTGTAGTAGATTATGTTGATGCGAAAAAAATTATTGTAAAAAATGCTAAAGGAACAGACACTTATGAATTATCTACATTTGAACGTTCTAACCAAGGTGAAACCGCAAATCATCGTCCTATCGTAAGAAAAGGCGATAAAATCAGACGTGGTCAAATCATTGCAGATGGGCCAAGCACAGATAAAGGTGAACTTGCCTTAGGTAAAAATATGACAATCGCATTCATGACTTTCAATGGATATAACTTTGAAGATGCCGTTATCATGAATGAAAGATTAGTCAAAGAAGATGTTTATACTTCATTACACATTGAAGACTATGAAACTCAATGTCGTGATACAAAATTAGGACCAGAAGAAATTACTAGAGATATTCCAAACGTAAGTGAAGATGCTAGAAAAAATCTTGATGAAAATGGTATCATTAAAATTGGTACAGAAGTAAAAGAAGGAGACATTCTAGTTGGTAAAGTAACCCCTAAAGGAATGGCTGATTTAACAAGTGAAGAAAAACTATTGCACGCTATCTTTGGTGAAAAAACTAGAGAAGTAAGAAATTCATCTCTTACTGTTCCACACGGTGGAGAAGGAATTGTTCATGATGTTAAAGTTTATACAAAAGAAGATAATGAAGACTTACCAAGTGGTGTAAGTAAAGTAGTTAGAGTATATATTATTCAAAAACGTAAAATCCAAGTTGGAGACAAAATGTCTGGACGACATGGTAACAAAGGTGTTATTTCCCTAATCTTGCCATCAGAAGATATGCCTTACTTACCAGACGGTACACCAATTGATATCATGTTAAACCCACAAGGTGTTCCATCTCGTATGAATATTGGACAAATTCTTGAACTACATATGGGAATGGCTTGTAAAAAATTAGGTGTTCATGTAGCAACACCAGTATTAGATGGTGCTAGTACAGAAGACGTAAAAGCCATGATGAAAGAAGCAGGCATGGATGAAGATGGAAAGACTGTTTTATATGATGGTAGAACAGGAGAACCATTTGATCATAGAATCAGTGTAGGTGTCATGTATTTCGTAAAACTACATCACATGGTTGATGATAAATTACATGCAAGATCAACAGGACCTTACTCATTAGTAACACAACAACCATTAGGTGGTAAAGCACAATTTGGTGGACAACGTTTTGGAGAAATGGAGATTTGGGCTCTAGAAGCATATGGAGCATCTCATGTATTACAAGAAATCTTAACTTATAAATCAGATGATGTAGTTGGTCGTGTCAAAGTGTATGAATCTATTGTAAAAGGAACACCACTACCAAATCCAGGAATTCCAGAAGCTTTCAGAGTACTAATTAAAGAATTCCAAGCATTAGGATTAAATATTTCTGTTATTGATAACAACGATGAAGTTGTAGGATTCAAAGAATTAGAAATGACCGATGATGAAGAAGAGGATGATACACCTTCCATTGAAGAAGTAAAGGACAATAAAAATACTCCTTCAATAGAAAATGAACTTGAATCAGAAGATTCTCTAGAAGATGAGTTCGAAGATGTAGAAGATGAAGAGGAAAGTTTTGATGAAGAAGAGAATAATGAGGATGAAGATTACGAAGAATTAGAAGAAGTTGAAACAGACTTTGATGAAGATTTCGAAAATAATTTAGATGAAAAAATAGGAGGTGAGTTCTAATGGTAGAAGCAAATAATTTTAAAGCTTTAAAAATTGGAATAGCCTCTCCTGAAACCATCCGTGATTGGTCTTATGGAGAAGTAAAAAAACCAGAAACGATCAATTATAGAACATTGAAACCAGAAAGAGATGGACTATTCTGCGAAAAAATATTTGGACCAACAAGGGACTATGAATGTAATTGTGGAAAGTACAAGAGATTAAGATATAAAGGAATCATCTGTGATAGATGTGGTGTAGAAGTAACAAAATCAAAAGTAAGACGTGAAAGAATGGGACACATCGAATTACCAACCCCAGGAAGCCATATTTGGGATGTACAAGGTATCCCTTCTTACATTGGACTTACTCTTGATATGTCTCCAAGAGATTTGGAAGAAGTTATTTATTTCGTATCTTATGTTGTTTTAGACCCAGGAGCAACAACTTTAGTAAAGAAACAAACCTTATCAGATAAAGAATACCGTGTTTACTATGAAAAGTATGGAAATACTTTCAAAGTAGGAATGGGAGCAGCAGCAATTAAACAACTATTAAGTGAAGTAGATATCAATAAAGAATTAGAAGAACTACAAAAAGAATTAGAAAATGCAACCGGACAAAGAAGAATTCGTCTTGTAAAAAGACTAGATGTTTTAAATGCCTTTGCGACATCAGGAAATAAACCAGAATGGATGATTCTAGAAGCACTTCCTGTTATTCCTCCAGAACTTCGTCCAATGATTCAATTAGATGGTGGAAGATTTGCTACTTCTGATTTGAATGATTTATATCGTCGTGTAATTAACCGAAATAACCGTTTAAAGAAATTAATTGAATTAGGCGCTCCTTCTATCATTATTCAAAATGAAAAACGTATGTTACAAGAAGCTGTAGATGCCTTATTTGATAATGGACGTCGTGGTAGAAGTGTAACTGGAGCTGGAAACAGAGCTTTAAAATCACTATCTAGTATGCTAAAAGGAAAACAAGGACGTTTCCGTCAAAACTTATTAGGAAAACGTGTTGACTATTCTGGACGTTCCGTAATCGTTGTAGGACCAGATTTAAAAATGTATCAATGTGGTATTCCAAAAGATATGGCCCTAGAATTATTCAAACCACATGTTATTAATGGACTTGTGAATAAAGAATTAGCCAACAACATCAAAGCAGCTAAGAAAATGATTGAAAATAAAGATGAAAAAGTTTGGGATGTTGTAGAAGAAGTAATTAAAGAACATCCAGTAATGTTAAACCGTGCACCAACGCTACATAGACTTGGTATTCAAGCATTCGAACCAAAACTAATTTCAGGGAAAGCAATTCGATTGCACCCATTAGTAACAACTGGATTTAATGCTGACTTCGATGGAGACCAGATGGCTGTTCACGTACCATTATCGGAAGAAGCAAAAGCAGAAGCAAGAATCTTAATGCTAGGAGCTAATAACATCTTAAGTCCAAAAGATGGTTCTCCAATCGTAACTCCTTCACAGGATATGATTTTAGGAAACTACTATATTACAATGGAAAAAGATGAACAACCAGGAGAAGGAAGAATATTCAAAAATACAAATGAAGCGCTAATGGCATATCAAAGAAGAGAGATTAATCTTCATACAAGAATTGCTATTCCAGTGAACTCATTTAAACATAAAGTATTCTTAGATACTTATAAAAATAAATATTTAGTAACCACTCCAGGAAAAATTATCTTCAATGAAATCCTACCAGATTCATTCCCATATTTGAATGAACCAACTTCTGAAAATATCGAAGGGGTAACACCGGCAAGATATTTCATTGATTATGGTAAAGATATCAAAGAAGAAATTAAAAACATGAAAAGAGCAAAAGCCTTCAATAAAGGTGCCTTAGAAAAAATTATCGCTCAAATGTTTAAACGTTATCGTACAACTGAAACTTCAATTTTCCTAGATAAATTAAAAGACCAAGGATTTAAATACTCAACTTATTCAGGAATTACTATTGCTTATTCTGATATCGTAACAAGTAAAAATAAAGCAAAAATCGTAGAAGAAAGTAATAAAGAAGTTAAGAAAATTAATAAACAATTCCAAAGAGGATTAATTACGGATAAAGAAAGATTAGATTTAGTAATTGAAGTATGGAATAAAGCCAAAAAAGATATTGAAACAGAGTTAAGTGAATATGCAGGTGCAAAAGAATACGAAGATAATCCAATATTCATCATGATGAATTCTAAAGCCCGTGGATCAATTTCTAACTTCGTTCAATTAGCAGGTATGCGTGGCATCATGGCAAAACCTAATGGTGACCCAGTAGAAATTCCTATCCTATCATCATTTAATGATGGATTATCCGTATCAGAATTCTTCTTATCAACACATGGTGCTCGTAAAGGTAGTGCCGATACAGCGTTAAAAACAGCAGACTCTGGATATATGACTAGACGTCTAGTAGATGTTGCTCAAGATATGATTGTAAGAGAAGAAGATTGTGGAACAACACAAGGTTCATTAGTAGAAGCTTTCATGGATGATAAAGATGGTATTATTGAACCATTGTACGATAGAATCTTAGGAAGATTTACAAGCAAAAAAGTAATTAATCCAGAAACAAAAGAAGTTATCTGTGAAAAAGATACTTACATCACAGAAGCAATAGCAGATAAAATTATTAAAGCAGGTATTAAAGCCGTTGAGATTCGTACTGTTCTAACTTGTCGTACACCACATGGCGTATGTCAAAAATGTTATGGTAGAAACTTAGCAACTGGTAACTTAGTAGAAATTGGAGAAGCTGTAGGTATCATGGGAGCACAATCAATCGGTGAACCAGGTACACAGTTGACCATGAGAACATTCCATACAGGTGGAGTTGCTGGAACCGATATTACACAAGGTCTTCCTCGTGTTGAAGAATTATTCGAAGCACGTATTCCAAAAGGAAAAGCAACAATCTCTGAAATTGATGGAACTGTCCAAAAAATTGAAGATGTCAACGGAAGATTCAAGATTTACGTTAAGAACGATAAAGAAGTAAGAGAACACTTAACAATGTATGGCGCAAAACTTAGAGTTGAAAAAGGCGATAAAGTAAATGCAGGAGACCAATTAACAGAAGGAAGTGTCTCTCCAAAAGAATTATTAGCCGTAACTGATCCGAATACTGTACAGCAATATATCTTAAAAGAAGTACAAAAAGTATATCGTTCGCAAGGTGTTGATATTAATGATAAACACGTTGAGCTAATTGCAAAAAGAATGATTTCTTTAATCCGTGTAATGGATGCTGGAGACACAAACTTTGTACCTAGTACAGTTGTATCAATATCAGACTTTACTAACGGAAATAGAGATGTTATTATTCAAGGAAAGAAACCAGCTATTGGTCAACCAATCTTACTTGGAATTACCAAAGCCGCATTACAAACGGATTCCTTCTTATCATCAGCATCCTTCCAAGAAACAACAAGAATCTTAACAGAAGCAGCTGTAAAGGGAAGCACAGATAAGTTACATGGATTAAAAGAAAATGTTATCATGGGTAAATTAATCCCAGCAGGAACAGGTGCCAAAGAATATATGGATATTGGTTATACCTTAGAAAAAGAATTTTATGATGAAGAACCATCAGAAGTTCTAGAAGAAGAATTTATGGAGTAACTTTGTTACTCTTTTTCTTCACATAAAATACTTAAATAGAATTAATTTCTATATCAGTATTTTTCTAAAAAAAGTTTACTTTCATAAAAAAGCTAAAAAATAGAGTAAAAAAGATTAGTATTATGAATAATTCATGATAGAATAAACATAAGGAAGTGAAAAAAAGTGAAAGATATTATCGTAATAGGAGGAGGTGCCTCTGGATTAGTATCGGCAATTTATGCTGCTAAAGCAGGAGCTAAAATATGCCTACTTGAAAAAAACAATACCTGTGGAAAAAAAATATTAATAACCGGAAATGGAAGATGCAACTATTGGAATAGCGATCAATCCATTACTCACTATCACACAAGAAATAAAGAAGTATTAGAAAAAATCTTACAAAAAGATTATTCTAAAGAAGTATTATCTTTCTTTAATTCTATAGGAATCATACCCAGAATAAAAGAAGGGTATTTTTATCCAACATCTAACCAAGCGGTAAGTATTCAAACAGCCCTTATCAAAGAAGCACAGATTAATCATGTAGAAATTTTAACCAATACAGAAGTAATTTCTATCAAAAAAGAAAATCATATTTTTAAAATCAATACTAATAATGGTATATTTACAAGTAAAAAAATCATTTTAGCAACAGGTTCTAAAGCAGCCCCTAAAACTGGATCAACAGGAATTGGGTACGACATAGCAAAGTCCTTAGGCCATAGTTTGATTACTCCTTTACCAGCTTTAGTTCAATTAAAAGCAGATACCCCTTATTTAAAAGAATGGCATGGAATTCGAGCAGATGTAAAAATTTCTTTATTTGAAAACAACAAATATATTGATTCAAAAGTAGGAGAAATTCAATTAACAGATTATGGAATAAGTGGCATTTGTACGCTATGTTTAAGTGGCAGAGCAGCTCTATCCTTGTCAAAAAAGTACAAAACAGAAATAAAAATAAATTTCCTTCACCAATTAAATATCCATGATACAAATACTTTTTTAAACTTTATGAAAGCAAGAAATAAAACAGTCCAAAATAGAAATATCGCAGACTTATTAGATGGTATCTTAAACTATAAATTAGTAAACTTAATTTTGAAGCAGTCTCAAATAAAAAAAGAAGATAATTGGAATAATCTATCAAATGAAAAAAAATACTTATTAGGAGATAATCTTACTAATTTTACGCTTACCATTACAGGAACTAATTCTTTTGATCAAGCCCAAGTTACAACTGGAGGTATCCCTTTAACAGAAATTAATCCAAATACATTAGAATCTACTAAAACAAAAGGATTATATCTAACAGGAGAACTATTAGATGTAGATGGAGACTGTGGTGGATATAACTTAGGATTTGCATGGATATCAGGAATTATTGTAGGTTCAAATATAAGAGGAGAAGACAATGATTAGAATAAGACAAATTAAAATTCCCATAGAAAAAGATAACATTAACCACTTAAAGAAAAAGATATCCATCATTCTAAATTGTCCAGAGATTGATATTAAAACAATATCTATTTCCAAGAAATCATTAGATGCCAGAAAAAAGCCAAATATATTTTACATCTATGAAGTAGATGTTGAGGTAAAAAATGAAGAACATTTATTAAAGAAACATCAACCAAATAAGGATATATTTTTAACTCCTGAGGAAAAATACATTTATCCAAAAATAGGAAACAAAAAAATAAATCATCGCCCCATCATTGTAGGTAGTGGACCTGCAGGTTTATTTTGTGCCTATCTTTTAGCAGAATTAGGCTACCGTCCGATTATTATTGAAAGAGGAGAGAGGATAGAAGAACGAGTTAAATCTGTTGAAGAATTTTGGAAAACAGGAATACTAAATAAAAATTCAAATGTTCAATTTGGCGAAGGGGGGGCAGGAACTTTTTCAGATGGAAAATTAAATACTTTAGTAAAAGACAAAAGTTTCCGAATGAAGAAAGTTTTTGAAATATTTGTTGAATCGGGTGCCGATAAAGATATTTTATATACTAATAATCCTCATATTGGAACAGATGTTTTAAGAAAAGTCATCGTTAACTTAAGAAAAAAGATAATTGGCTTTGGAGGAGAGTTTCATTATAATACAACCCTTACCAATATTAATATAAAAGAAAATAAGATTACTTCTATTGAAATTAATCATAAAGAAATAATAAATACTGATATTTTAGTCTTAGCCATTGGTCACAGTGCCAGAGATACTTTTGAAATGTTAGATAAAAAAGCATTTTATCTAGAACCAAAGCCTTTCGCGGTAGGCCTTAGAATACAACATCCTCAAGAATTAATTAATATTAATCAATATGGAAAAAATACTAAACTTCTGCCACCAGCAAGTTACAAACTAACTTATCAAACGAAAGAGGGAAGGGGAGTATATTCATTTTGCATGTGCCCAGGAGGATATGTGGTAAATGCCTCATCTGAAGAAAAAAGATTAGCCATTAATGGGATGAGTTATCATGATAGAAATAGCCAAAATGCCAATAGTGCGATTGTAGTAACCGTCTCCCCAAAAGACTATGGAACTAACCCACTAGATGGTTTGACATTTCAAAGAAATTTAGAAGAAAAAGCTTATATTTTAGGAAACGGTAAAATTCCAATTCAAACAATAAAAGATTTCCACAATTCTGTGGAAAAGCAAAAATTAGGAAACATCAAACCAATCTTTAAAGGAGATTATCAACTAGCCGATTTAAATAAATTATTTCCAAGTTATATAACTGATTCTATCAAAGAGGCACTTCCTAATTTTGATCAAAAAATTCTAGGATTTAATGATGATAATGCCCTTTTAGCTGGTGTGGAAAGTAGAACTTCATCTCCTGTTAGAATTCAAAGAGACGAAAATTTAGAGTCATCAATCAAAGGAATCTATCCTTGTGGAGAAGGTGCAGGATATGCTGGTGGAATAACTACCTCAGCAATGGATGGACTAAAAGTAGCCGAATCTATTATCTCTACCTATCAAAATTTATAAAATCATAACAAAAGAAAAGGAAAATTACCTTTTCTTTAATATTTTATCAATAATTCCATATTTTAAGGCTTCATTACTTTCCATAAAGTAATCTCTTTCGGTATCTTTTTCTACTTTACGTAAACTTTTACCAGTATTTTCAGAAAGAATTTTATTTAATCTCTTTTTCAATTTCAGTATTCTTTCTGCTGCAATCTTAATTTCCGTTGCCTGACCTTGAGCCCCACCTAATGGTTGGTGAATCATTACCTCAGCATTTTCTAAACAATACCTCTTTCCCTTTTCTCCACTAGACAAAAGAAATGCAGCCATTGAAGCAGCCATACCGATGCAAATTGTACTAACATTGCTTGTAACAAAATTCATCGTATCATAAATTGCCATCCCAGATGTAATCGATCCTCCAGGGGAATTAATATAAATACTAATATCATCATGATTAATTCCATCTAAATACAAAAGTTGTGCAACAATACTATTAGACATTACATCATTAATTTCTCCACTTAAAATAATAATTCTATCTTTAAGAAGCCTAGAATAAATATCATAAGATCTCTCTCCATAATTAGACTTCTCAATAACTGTTGGAACTAAATTCATATTATCACCTATAAATAGTTTAATCTGTTAACCATAATTTTATTCAGATTTTTTTTTGACAAAATCTACATAAGTATTGTATAATAAAAATAGACTAATAGTAAAAGAATAAGAAGGAAAATGGTGATAAAAACATGGATAATATAATCATAACATTTGAAAATGGTGATAAAAAAGAGTATAAAAAAGGTATCAAATTAAAAGAAATTATTGAAGATATTAAAGAAAATTACCCATTTGATATTATTAGTGCTAAATTTAAAAATCAACTAATTGGCTATGATGATGCAATTATGAAAAGTGGAACATTAGAATTGTATGATATTACTACTCCTCAAGGAAATAAAATTTATGAAAGAGGCCTTATTTTCTTATTTGAAACTTGTACATTAAGAATTTTAGGAAAAGATACAAAAATCAAAATAAGACATCCGATAGATAAAGGAATTTATTGTGAAATTGATAAAAAAATAACAGATGAAGATGTAGAAAAAATAAAAGAATTAATGCGTTCTAAAGTAAAAGCATCTCTTCCATTCGAACCATTAGAAACTTCAAGAATAGAAGCAATAGAGTATTTCAAAAAATTAAAAAGAGAAGACAAAGTAAAGACTTTATCTTATACTATTTCTAACTTTGTAAAATTATATAAATTTGATGGCATTTATAATTATATTATTGGAGATTTACCAAATGATGCTAGTATTTTAAAGAAGTTTGATTTAACTTTATTAGAAGGCAAAGGTATTGTCCTTAGATTTCCCTTTACTCATACAAATGGAAAAATAACAAAATTTACTTATCATGAAAAGTATGTAGACAGTCTAGAAGAATATGCAAAATGGGGAAATTTATTACATATTAATAATATTGGAGAATTAAATGAAGCAATTATTGAAAGAGGAGCAGGAGAAATCATCAACTTAGCAGAAATTTTACAAGATTATAAACTTCTATCTATTGCCAATGAAATTGCCTTTAGTAAAGAAAAAATAAAAGTAGTTTTATTATCAGGACCATCTTCATCAGGAAAAACTACTACAGCAAAAAAACTTGCATTATACTTAAGAACATTAGGCTTAAGTCCTCATCATTTATCTTTAGATGATTATTTCCAAGAAAGAGAAAAAACACCTTTAGATGAAAATGGAAAACCAGATTATGAAGGAATAAAAGCAATAGATACTAAACTATTTAATAATCAAATGGAGAAACTTTTAAAAGGAGTATCTGTAGTAACACCAACATATAATTTTATTACAGGTAAAAAAGAATTCAATCGTCCACTAAAATTATCTGAAAATGATATTCTAATTGTAGAAGGATTACATGCACTAAATGAAGAGATAAGTAAAGAAATTCCTAAGAAAAATAAATATAAAATCTATATTAGTCCATTAATTTATTTAAATATTGATAATGATAATCGTATTAGTTTAACAGATATTAGATTACTTCGTAGAATGGTAAGAGACTATCGAACGAGAGGGCATAGTCCATCAAAAACACTATCTTCTTGGCAAGATGTTAGAAGGGGAGAAGAAAAATATGTCTTTCCATATCAAGATGAAGCAAATGTTATCTTTAATACTTTCTTAGTTTATGAATTAAGTGTTTTAAAAACTTATGTAGAACCTTTATTATACTCAGTACCACCAGAAGATCCAGAATATCATACAGCAATTCGATTATTGGAAATTTTAAAATTAGTTTTACCAGTACCAAGTAATGATATTCCTAAATTATCTATCTTAAGAGAATTTATTGGGGATAGTTATTTTGAAAAATAAAATACTTAAATTTTATCTTTCCTTAAATAAAAATAACTTTACAGAAGAAATGTTATCTTTTGTAAAGTTATTTTTTTCAATTGAAATAATAAAATGAATTTGCTATCCTTAAAATAGGAGGAGTGAAGAATGAATTAGAAAAATAATCATATAATTATTTTTCTAATGGGAGTAATTATAATCATACTAGGAATATTATGTATCCTATTTGCAAGTGGTACAATTAACTTTAATAATAAGAAGATAAAAGTTGATTCCAATAATGAAGTAGTTAATGATACTTCAAAAAAAGAAATTGAAAAAAGTTATGTAGGAGAATATACTTTTAGTACAAATAATGATGATGTACCATATACTGCAATAATTGATTTAGAGTCTGATGGGACATTTTATGCAAGTCAAACTGAGACGATGAAAAACTGGTATTATGGAACTTATGAAATTACTGGAGACAAACTTAAATTAAATTATAAATTTAGTACACCTGCTGTTCAGAAAATGGGAGAAAAATTAAATCAAACAATCGAATATAATTTTGAAAATAATACTATTAGTGGCACAGAAAATGAATATACTCTCTTTGCTTCAGGAGTAAATGCAAATTTAAAGAAAAATTCAAATCAATTAAACGTAAAATCTGATTTTTTAAATTCTTTAATTGATATGTATATAATGGACTAAAATGTATTTCACTTAATATTTTTTGAAAAGTTGCATCCTCTAAATAAAAATGTTACAATGTATTAAGAAATAAGGTGTTAAAAATGAAAGATAATATTTTTAATATTTTTGTTTACACAGATGAAAATAATCATGAAACATATCTATATTCTAAAAAAGTTGATGATTTGGGATATGAGTATCATATTTTAATAAAATCTCAAAATGATGATTTAATAGATAAACAAATTCCTAATATTATTCAAATTTTTCAAAATCAAAATATTCATATTACTGAGGTCAAAAAAGATGTTAACAATTCTCAATACTTACGGTTTTTAGTTTATTATGATAAAGTACAAGAACTATTAAAAAACAGAAAGCAACGTTAAAATTTCTTTCTGTTTTTTTCGATGTTTTCTAAATCCATAATACTTATTTTATTTTTAAGTCGATCACTAACAATAATATAATCATTACAAAAATCTAAAAAATTAAAAGTTCTAAATAAGTTCTTTCCAGGATTATAAAAGAAATAATAATCATTCTCATCTTTATTACTTGGAATATTAAAAACAATTGAATACTCCTGTGTTGTTTTGTTTCTAACAGTATACATCTGTATCCGATTAAAAATAGCATTATAAATTTCATTATATCCATTAAAATTACTAGAATTATTTTTAGTTATTTCAAAAAACATTAACAGCACAGTTTCTTTCATAATAGCAACTTGCTCACTATAACCCATTTTATTAAAATCCGTAATAACATCATTACAACTAAATACATAAGGAAATAAAAGATTAAACTTATTTGCAATATAATGATTAGATAAATATCCATCTTTATCAATATTTTTTTCATAAACATATTTTTGAGAAATAAAATGGTAACCTAGTTTATGAAGTAAAACCCCAATATTCTTTCTTGTTTCTTTTTTATTTGTACTTTTTACTAAAGAATTCATTTTATCTAAAATATTTAAGATATCATCATAAGATTGATTAAATTTATATTTTGATTTTATCTCTCTAGACCATTTACTATATTCAAAACAATCTAAATCAATAGCTATGTTAGTATCTATTTCATCTTTTGAAATCATTCTTTTTAATATTTCATCTTGTAGTTGAATACAGAGATTTAATAACCAAGATTTATAATTCCAATGTTTACTATCAATATTTGGAATGATAAATATCTCATATCCTAAAATCTGATTTATTTTGTTGAAAACTTGTTCACATACAGCTTTATTAAAATATTTCCAATCTTCATCTGTCAGTTTGGTTAAATCATCTTGAGTAAAAGAAATAGATTTACCATTTTCTCCTTTAAAATTTGTACAAGCTTGATAAAAGGAAGATTTTCGTAAAGCGAGTTCATAAAAAAGTTTATTGTCATGTATTTCATTTTTTAACATAGCAAAAGCTGCATTATTATAGTTCTTTTTCCATTGTTTTCCTTTTTGGTATTTGGCATTATATAGATATTCATTTTTGATATAACCAATAGCAATATCAATTTCTTTTAATTCATTTCTAGAAATAAAACTGGGTTTGATTTCTTCTCCCTTATATACTTGCATCTTCTTAGAACCAAAATCTCTAATATAAGGAATATTAGAAGCAAAATGTTTAGTTTCCATATTCATTTGGATATACCCTAAATCAGGAGTTAATGTCATAAAATAGGCTTTTCCTTTATCATCATATACTGCCAAAAACCAGTGATTAATTAAAAATTCTCCACTATCATAAATTGTTGCTAAAGAAGTATTAGTTTCAATTAATTCAGAATGAATTCCTAATCTATCATAAGCCATCTTTAAAATAGAAGAGGCAGATTTGCAAATTACTGCAATTCCTCTTCCTTTATCGCTATTATAAATATCAATAATTTCTTGATTAGATAAATTGGCATTTCCTAATTTTCCATCTACTGATAAAAAGAAATCAGTATCTCTCATTAATTGCTTTCCCACTGCTAAATAAACATATCTAATTTTATAAAGAATAGGCCACTCATCCTTTACGTTTGAAACAACCTCATCAATTAAGTTATTTATATCTTTCTTCATATTAGTATATTACCTTTCTATTCTATAAAAAAATTAGAGAATACTCCCTAAAATTCCATAAGATAAAATACTCATAATTACTGCTGCCATAAGAACACCAATCAAAATAAAGAGAAAAGACTTCTTTTTGTTCATTCCA
>JAQXQC010000024.1 GCA_029100965.1 Bacilli bacterium
GAAATTAATAACATCGTTGTAAAAAATAAATACTTAAAAGGAAAAAAACAATATAAAGTATAAAATAGAAATAATAGAAGAAATCAAAAGGAGGAAGAAATATGGGAAGTATTAAAAATGTCGTAAAAGTAATGAATTTCCATTCCTTACTTCGAGTAGATAAAGCAAGAAAAAAAGCCGAAAACTATTTAAAAGTTGGAAATGAAATCACAAAAATTTTAAGTGAAATTCTTTATAATAAAAATATTGTTCTAGATAAAGAAACATTAACCCCAAATCCAGATAGTCCAATTTTAGATATTTATATCGCCAATGACTATGGATATTGTGGAGATTTTAATTCTAGTGTCAGAAGAGCAATTTTAAAAAATCCTCAAAATGATAAAATTATCATTGGAAAAAAAATTGTTTACAAAGATGCCAAAACAATTCTTAAAATAGAAAAAGATGATTTTAATAATCGCTTTATCGAAATACAACATTACATTGAAAAATCCCTTTTAGATATGTCTTATCGCGAAATTAATATCTATTATAATCATTACTATTCCTCAACAACTTTTGCTTTTAAAAAAGTTCAAGCCTTTCCTATTCAATTTGAAGGAGAGTACTATGAAGGAAACGATTTTGTAGCAGAAACAGACTTAAAGAAAATGCTAAAAAGTTTAGTTTCATTCTACATTTGCTATCAATTAAAAATGTGTGAATGTATCAGCGAAGCTGCTGAAAACTTAAATCGTAACCAGATTACGAGGTCAGCCCTAGATAAAATAGAAGAAAAAGAAGAAGAAGAACATGCTAGAATCGTTCGTAAGAAAAATGAAGAAGCAGCATTTAAAAATGTTGAAAATTATAAAAAAGTAGCACAAATAGGTGAGGATAATGGAGAATAAAAATTTAGAAGAACAAGATTATATAGATATTTTAAAGAATGTGCAGCAAGAATTTCCTAATATTATTATCCCTTCAATGGGGCTCATTCAAAATCAAAATCAAGTCCATATCGATGGAAAAAAGATTTTTAATGATAAAGAAAGTAAGGAGAGTAATCATGTTGAATAGAAAAGGTCAAACATTAGTTGAATATGTTCTAATTATTTCATTGGTAACCGTTGTAGCAATCGCAGCAGTAAGAATTTTTGGAGGATATTTAAAAGATTCCATTACAAAAATGAGTTGTTCCATGGTAGGAAAAGAATATGTAGAATCTAACACAATTGGAAAAGCATACTGTAAAGGAGACGAAGATAAGCTATTTGAGTAGCTTGTTTTTTTGTCTCATTATTGATTAAATTTCCCAAATAATCTTCCAAAAATTATATAAAATATGACAAGCTCAATCAATTCCTAAAAAAATAATTGCTATTTTAAAAAAAAATTCGTATAATATTAACGGTGATGAAAATGAAAGAAAAAGAAAAAAATCAAGAAGAAGTAGTAACAAAAGTAAAAGAAGTTATTGATAAATTACGTCCATACCTACAAAATGACGGAGGAGATGTGCAATTCAAAAGATTTGAAAATGGAGTAGTTTATGTAAAATTAATTGGAGCATGTTCTAACTGTCCAATGGCAACAATGACACTACAAGATGGAATAGAGAATGCCTTAATTAATGAAGTTCCAGAAGTAATTAAAGTAGTAGGAGAAGAATAAGAATTAAATAAAAAATATAGCCTTAAACTAAAGACTATATTTTTTATTTAAAATGACAATTCTCATTAAAAGTATCAATAATCGAAAAACATTTATCCAAAAGATTCTTTATTTTAGATAAAGTTATTCCCTTGAAGTATTTTTTCTTACTGTATTCCATTTCTAAATTCATAATATCCACTAAATATTGATTTAAATTAGCATATGAATGAGAGACACCTGTAATATGATCAAACCAAGATTCAATATCTTCGATATCACCTGATAATCTTAAATTATTCAAAGTAGAAGTAAATGTTCTATTCTTTAAAACATGTTGAAATAAAACAGTTTCCAAATAATAAGACTTTGAACGATAATGAGAACCAGTCTCTTGATTAATTGCCCGAATAGAAGTAGCAATTTCTTCATTAGAAAGATCAGTATGCTGTTTAATAATATTGATTACCTCCTCAGTTTGAATAGTATTTAATATTTCTTCCAATAAATAAGTGTTTTTTTTAGATAAGCCTTGAAGGGAAGGATAAGAGTAAACAGCTTCCGTTAGACCAGTTCGTAAATACAATTTATCCTTTTCAATCCGAATTTCCTTACGAGAAGAATGAATTGCATGATTAAACTCATGAACCAAATTATCCAATAACTGAATTAAATTATTAGAAGAATATTTCCTTAAAATCACATATTGATAGGTATAAATTTTTCCATCAACAAATTTAGGAATACTAGTATAAAAAGCTTCCTCAAAAGAGTTTTTATCCTCCTTAATTTGAATAATTACCCTTTTAAAAACATGTTGAATTAAATTCTCGTTTTTATATCCATATTTCTCCACAAAAGCAGGGACAATTAAATATAACAAATGTCGTATATTGGCATTATATTGATATTCAGAAGCAATATTATCTACAAAAGGAATATACTTATTAACTAATCTAGCATCCATATTATCACCATAAAGATTATATCATGAAAATACTTCATTATCTACTTCCTAAATAAAAAAATATTCTAAGTTATTTTTGAATTTCAAATTTTATAGTATAATAAAAATAGTTTTAGGAGGAAGTATCATGAAGGATAAGTATTATGATTTTACTAGTTCATTAGTTATGGGAATAATTTTCATTATTGTAGGAATAGTTCTTTTAATAGGAAAAGCAAAACTTTATCAAGAATTAATTTCTATTTTAATCTTTATTCTTTGGGGAAATGCCTTCATCCACTTAATAAGATTACATTTAAGAAAGCAAAATAAACGAGAAAAGAAAAGAGCGTTATATTTCTGCTTATTTCATTTTTTTATCTGTCTTATGTTTGCTATCTTACCTGATTTTATCTTAGGAATAGCTCCTTTACTTTTTTCTATTTATTTATTAATAATATCAATTTCACAGTTTATTATGGGTTATCTAGAATTAAAAAGTAAAGAAAACTATGGAGTTCGCTATTTCTTAATAGGGTGTATTTATCTTGCCATTTCTCTTCCTATTGTTTTTTCTCCCATTAATAACATAGATAGATTTCTAATTTGTCTATCCATTTATATATTTTTTCTAGGAATATCTTTTATTTATGATGGAATCATTCAAATTATCCCTCTAAAGTCAAAGAATAATCTTAAAAGAAAAATAAAATTCACATTACCAAAAATTATAGAAGCTTTAATTCCTTATTCAGTAATGTTAGAAATTAATCATAATTTAGAAGTAAGCGGACAAAATACCTATTCATATCATAATAAATTAGATAAGTCTGTTGATTTAAATATATTAATTCATACCTCTAATAGAGGATTTAATCGTATGGGACATATAGATATTTGTTACAAAGGAACCGTTATTTCTTACGGGTGCTATGACGAGGGAAGCAGATTTGTTGGAGAACTCTTCGGAGATGGAGTATTATTTACAGCAAATAGTAAAAAAGAATACATTAACTTTTGTATTGATAATAGTAAAAAAACAATATTTGATTTTGGAATTCATCTAACAGAAAAACAAAAAACACAAGTAGAACAAAGAATTCAAGAACTAATCAATAATACTTATTCTTGGAATCATAAACAAGATAAAAATTATAAAAACGCTACTAGTTATGCAGGAAAATTATATAAAAGAACAAAAGCTAAATTTTATAAATTTAAATCTGGAAAATATAAAACTTATTTTGTATTAGGAACAAACTGTTGCTTTTTAGCAGATGATATTGTAGGAAAAAGTGGTATGGATATTTTAAGCATTAATGGAATTATTACTCCGGGAACTTATTATGATTACTTAAATAGAGCATTGAAAAGAAAAAATAGCAATATTATTTATAAAGAAATCTATAATAAAGAGAGAAGGGCAAAGTAAGAAGATGAATAACTTAGAAGAATATTATAATAAATTTAATGAAGATAAACGATTAAATACAAGAAGAGGACAAGTAGAATTCATTACCAATATGAAATATATTCATAAATATTTAAAAAAAGGGGATAAAATACTAGATATTGGAGCAGGAACAGGAAAATATTCTCTTTCTCTAGATAAAGAAGGCTATGAAGTAACAGCAGTAGAATTAGTAAAAAGAAATATTCAAATCATTAATAAAAAAAATCCTCATCTAGAAACAATCTTAGGAAATGCACTAGATCTATCGATGATAAAAGATAATACTTATGATGTAGTCTTACTATTTGGACCGATGTATCACTTAAAAAAAAGAGAAGACCAAATCAAAGCATTAGCAGAAGCGAAAAGAGTAACCAAAAAAGAAGGAATAATTTTCGTTTCTTATTGTATGAATGATTATGCTATCATTACCCATGGATTTATAGAAGGGAACATTCAAGAAAATATTCAAAATCAACAAATTAATCAAAATTTTAAAATTTTAGAAAATGGCAATCCTCTTTATGATTATGTAAGAATAGAGGATATTGATGAAATTAACAACAAAGCAAAATTAAAAAGAATGCAAATAATTTCTTCTGATGGAATGACCAATTATATCAGAGGAACAATTAATAAAATGGATGAAGAAACTTTTGAACTTTACTTAAAGTATCATTTATCCACATGTGAAAGAAAAGATTTTTTAGGAGTATCAACACATTTGCTAGATATTTTAAAAAAGTAAATTTTTTTCTAGTTATTTATATTAAGTCAAAATCCCCTCTTTTCATACAATAAAGTAGAAAAGGAGGAATTTTTATGTTCTGTAACGATACTATGGGACGAGATGACTTAGATATTAATATTACTAATCAAAATATAAATGCCAACATGAATGATAATATAAATTATAATGAAGTAGGAGGATATGACATGATGCCTGCACAACAAGGAAATATTATGAGTCCTATTATTGAACCAGGAAGAGAAAGAATAGTAAATCGTACTTTTGTTCATGAAGTACCACATGTTTGCCCAATAAATACAAGAATTATTAATAATCATATCTATAGACATACTTACCAACCAAGATATACTTGCTGTGAAGAAAATGTAGTTACTCAACAACAATGTGGATCATGTTGCTGCTTTAGATAACTTTAGAGACTTTGTCTCTTTTTTTCTACTAAAAATTTATATTATCATGAAAAATTATCATAAAAAAATCCTAATCAGTACAAAAATAATTTATATAGTGCTATAATAAATCTAAAGTAGGTGATAGTATTGATTCAAATCTTTGATATAAAAAGAAAAAAGAAAACCCTAAAAAATAATGATTTAAAAATATTAGAAAAATACTTATCAATATCTAAGCAAGAAGTATTCAAACAATACAATACAAATATAGAGGGATTAAATAGTAAAGAAGCAAAAGAAAGATTAAAAAAAGATGGAAAAAATATAGTCATTAAAGAAGAAAAGAAAAGCATGTTTTATTTTTTATTGAATTCTTTTAAAGATGAATTTATTATCATTTTAATTTGTTTAGCCATAATGAATTTCTTTCTTCAAGATAAATTAGGATCACTAATTATACTAATTATTGCCTTAATTAGTGCGCTGATAAGATTTTTTCAAGATTATTCAGTAGATAAATTTAATCATAAATTAAAATCGAGCATTTATTCTACAACGACAGTATTAAGAAACAATCAAGAAGTAGAAATTAAAGTAGATGATATTGTAAAAGGAGATATTGTAAAATTAAATGCTGGAGCAATTATTCCCGCTGACTTAAAAATTATAGAAGCCAAAGACTTATTTTTAAACGAATCAGTTTTTACAGGAGAAAGTGCTTTAGTAGAAAAAAGAAAAATAAATCAAACAGAGAAAAAAGAAATCTTTGATATTGAAAATATTGCTTTAATGGGTTCTAGCGTTGTCAGTGGTCTTGGAACAGGAATAGTGGTAGAAACAGGATTTTCTACTTACTTAGGAACATTAGGAGGAGAAGTAGAAAATAAAAAACCAGTAACAAACTTTGACTTAGGAATTAAACATATCTCTAATCTTTTAATAAAATATATGGTTGTTGTTTGTTTAGTCGTAGTAATCATTGATGGTCTAATAAAAAAGAATATTAATGAAGCATTACTATTTGCCTTATCTGTTGCAGTTGGAATTACACCAAGTATGTTGCCAATGATTTTAAATGTCAACTTAACCAAAGGAAGCAGAAGTCTAGCCCAAAAAAAGACGTTAGTCAAAAAAATAGAATCTATCCAAAATTTAGGAGCAATTGATATTTTATGTACAGACAAAACAGGAACTCTAACAGAAAATAAAATCATTCTTCAAAAATATATTGATGCAAAAGGAATAGAAAATAACAGTATTTTAGAATATGCCTACCTCAATAGTCATTATTCTACAGGAATTAAAAATTTAGTAGATAGAGCAATTCTTACTTATGCAAAAGAAAATAAGCTAGAAGCATTAGATGAAAAATATGAAAAAGTAGATGAAATTCCTTTTGATTATACAAGAAAAAAAGAAACCGTCATAGTAAAAAGACAAGGAAAATACAGAGTAATTACAAAAGGTGCCCTAGAAGAAATACTATCTTGTTGTACCGAAATAAAATTAGGAACAAAAGTAACAACAATCGATGAAGAATTAAAAAAGGTTATCGAAAATAAGGCTATAGAGTTAGCAAATGATGGAATGCAAGTCATTGCACTATCAGAAAAAAATGAATATGATTCAGAAAATAAAACAAAAGAAATAGAAAGTAATATGACGTTTATAGGATTCGTTGGCTTCTTAGATCCAGCCAAAAAAGAAGTAAAAAATACATTAACAAAACTATCCAAAATAGGAATTCGTACCAAAATATTAACTGGAGATAATCCTTATGCAACTAAAAATATTTGTAATTTAGTAGGATTAAATGGAAATGACATCTTACTAGGTAGTGATATAGATCACATGAGTGATGAAGAATTATCAAAAAAAATAGAAGTTGTTGACATCTTTGCTAGAATGAATCCTCTCCAAAAAGAAAGAATTGTTTCACTCTACAAAAAAAATGGACATGTTGTTGGTTATATGGGAGATGGAGTAAATGATGCTCCTTCTCTAAACATAGCAGATGTTGGAATTTCAGTAAATACAGCTTCATCCATTGCCAAAGAAGCAAGTGATATTATTATTTTAAAACAAAGTCTTAAAGTAGTTTATGATGGCGTAGTAGAAGGAAGAAAAGTATACGGAAACATTATCAAATATATGAAAATGGCTTTAAGTGCTGATTTTGGAGATGTTTTTAGCATTATGATTGCCAGCATCTTCTTACCATTTTTACCCCTTTTACCTATTCAAATGCTTCTTCAAGATTTTGTTTATGATTTTTCACAAATAGGAATTCCTTATGATAATGTAGATGAAGAATTCTTAAAAAATCCCAAAAAATGGGATACTAAAGGAATATCCAGATTTATGAAAGTAATGGGAATTACCAGTTCTCTAATTGATGTAATTTCCTTCATTATTTTTTGGTATTTGCTAGGATTTAATACACTAGATAAAGCATCTTACTTCCAAACAGCATGGTTTGTAACCTGCCTTGTTACAGAATTAATGATAATATTCAATGTCAGAACTTCTAAAAAGCCATTCCTTGAATCAAATGCTAGTCCAGAACTCAACTACTTAACTCTTTTATCTCTAGTATTAACAATATTTACCCCAATATTTTTACATAAAGTAGCGTCATTCCATTTTGAAATATTACCTCCAATTTTTTACTTCTATTTAATCATACTAGTTTTATTCTATTTCTTAATTGTTTCTATAATCAAAAAAATATATATCAAAAAATACCATGAATGGTTATAAGAAAGGAAATAAAAAATGAAAAAAATAATTATCTATTCTTTTATCTTGCTATCATTAACAGGATGTAACAAAATAACTAAAGAAAATAATACAAAAAAAGAAAGTCAAAACACAACAATTACCTTAGAAGGAAATGAAACAACCGGATATACCTGGAATTGCACAGAGAAAAATCATTATTTAAAAATAAAAAGTACTTATCAAGAAGATAAAAAAACTGATGAAAATATGACTGGGGTAGGAGGAAAATACACCATTACTTTAACTGGTTTAAAAGAAGGAAAAACAAAACTTACTTGTCAATATAAAAGAGATTGGGAAGAAGAAGCAGAAGAAATAAGAACTTATCCTATTAAAATTGATAATACATTAAAAGTAACAGTAGGAAAATATTCTAGTACCAAAAAAGAAAGTAAAACAGATGCAGAAAATAATACACAAAAAGAAAATACAACTACCAAAAAAGAACTTAAAACCTTTACTTTTGATAATGCATATGGAACAGAAACAATTGAAGCAGAAGAAGCTCTAACTGCAACAGGAACAGCAGGAGCTAGCAACACAATTTTTTATTTAAAAGACAATAAATTGTATTTATATGGACACGGTGAAGAAGATGAGTTACTAGCAGATGGGGTAGAGAAAATTTATTATAAAACAGCCCAAGCAGAACAAATTACAGTAGTATTAAACAAAAATTCTACCATGAGTAAAGAAAATAGTTATCTTGAATATGAAAAATAGAAATATCATTTTTTGGTATTTCTATTTTTATCTAAATATTGAAAAACCTCTTTAATATCCTCATGAATAACTAAATCAGCAACACCATCCATTGGAGTAGTATCTTTATTAATAATAATTAAATGTTTCCCATGAAAATAATGAACAAAAGAAGAAGCTGGATAAACCACTAAAGAAGTACCAGCAACAATCAAAACATCTGCTTGTTTAATTTCCTTAATTGCCATATCGATAACATCTTCATCAAGTGGTTCTTCATACAAAACAACATCAGGTTTTATTATTCCACCACAATTACAACGAGGAACACCATTTGCAGAAAATACTTCTGAAGCTCTCATCTTAGAACCACAATTCATGCAATAATTATTCATAATTGTTCCATGTAATTCTATTACATTTTTACTTCCAGATTTTTGATGTAACCCATCAATATTCTGTGTAATAATCGCTTTTAATTGATTATTCTTTTCTAACTTAGCCAAATACTGATGACAAATATTAGGACTAGCACTTAAACTATTTAAATTCTTTTTATAAAATTGATAAAAATATTCAGTATTTTTCATAAAAAAAGAATGACTTAATACTTCTTCAGGAGAATATAAAAATTTTTCATGATATAACCCATCAGCACTCCTAAAATCTTTCAAACCACTGGCCGTAGATACACCAGCACCCCCAAAGAAAACAAGATGTTTAGCTTCATTAATATATTGATCCAATAATTTTAACTTATTCATTCTTATCACCAAAATAATTGTAATACAAAAGCATGATTTTGTTAAGTATTTTATTTTTTTAAAACTTTATGATAAAATGTTAAACGAGTAGGTGATATTATGTTTAAAATAGGGAATATAGAAATAAAAAATAGAATCATTCTAGCACCAATGGCTGGGATATGTAATAGTGCCTTTAGAAAAATTATCAAAGAAATGGGAGTAGGATTAATTTATGCTGAAATGGTTAGCGATAAAGCACTTGTCTATTCTAGTAAAAAAACAGAAGATATGCTTTATATGGAAGAATGTGAAAGACCAATCGCTCAACAGATTTTTGGAAGTGACAAAGAAACATTCGTAGAAGCAGCAAAATTAGTTTATGAAAAAATGCATCCAGACATTATTGATATCAATATGGGATGCCCTGTACCAAAAGTTGCAATTAAATCACAAGCAGGTTCTGCCTTATTAAAAAATCCCCAAAAAGTAAAAGAAATTGTTGAAGCAGTGGTTACCTCAGTACCTATTCCTGTAACAGTAAAAATCAGAAGTGGTTGGGATGAAAAAAATATCAATGCCATAGAAATTGCTAAAGTTGTAGAAAGTGCTGGTGCTTCTGCTATTACCATTCATGGAAGAACTAGAAGTCAAGGTTATTCTGGAAAAGTCGATTATGAGATCATCAAAAAAGTAAAAGAAGCAGTATCTATTCCTGTTATCGGTAATGGGGATATTATTGATATTGAAAGTGCCAAAAAAATGTTTGCAACAGGAGTAGATGCAATTATGATAGGAAGAGGAACTTTAGGCAATCCATGGCTAATTAGAGAATTAGTTTCTTACTTTGAAGAAGGTATTGTTCTAGATAAACCAACCAATAAAGAAAGATTAGAAATGTGTTTTCACCACATGGAATATTTAAGCAAAATCAAATGCGAAAAAGTAACTGTCTTAGAAATGAGAAGTCATATTGCTTGGTATTTAAAAGGACTTCCTGATAGTATTGACACCAAAAATAAGTGCTTTAAAGCAAGAACAATTCAAGAATTAAAAGAAATATTAAATAACTATTTCAACAAATTAGAAAATAGTGTATAATAAAACTATATTTTATTTGAGCTTTTTACTAGGCTAAAATAAACATAAGTATTTTAAAGAGGTGAAAAAATGGAAGTAGCAAGAAGCGAACAAGAATTAGTAAGAAGAGAAAAATTAGAAAAAATAAAAGAATATTGCAATCCTTATCCAGAAAAATATGAAGTAACAAATTCAATTAAGGAAGCAAGAGAACTTGTTGATGGAACAGAAAATGTAAAAATAGCAGGAAGAATCATTTTCATGAGAAAAATGGGAAAATTAAGTTTCTTAAGAATTCGTGATATTGAAGCATCTATCCAAGTTTCTATGCAATTAGATTTAGTTGGAGAAGAAGCTTACAAATTCATGAAAACATCAATTGATGTAGGAGATTTTATTGGCGTAAAAGGAGAAATCGTTACCACAAAAACAGGAGAAAAAACATTAAGAACTCATGAATTTGAATTCTTAGGCAAAGCCTTAAAACCACTACCGGAAAAGTTTCATGGTCTATCAGATCAAGAATTAAAATATAGAAATCGCTATGTAGATTTAATTATGAATGAAGATGCTAGAGAAAGATTTTTATTAAGAAGCAAATTAATTTGGGAAATTAGAAGTTTCTTAAATAATCACGGTTATGTAGAAATCGAAACACCAATTTTAAATAATAAAGCAAGTGGTGCGATGGCAAAGCCATTCAAAACTCATCATAATGCATTAGACATTGATTTATACTTAAGAATTGCTCCAGAAACTTATTTAAAAAGAGCTATCGTAGGAGGATTTACCAAAGTATTTGAATTTGCTAGATGTTTTAGAAATGAAGGAATGGATACTACCCACTTACAAGACTTTACAATGCTAGAAGGATATGGTGCTTATTTAAATTATCAAGATAACATGAAATTCTTACAAGAAATGATTCAAACTGTAGTAAAAAATCTATTTGGAAAATTAGAATTAACTATTGATGGCGTAACAGTAGATATCAGTGGAGATTGGGAAAGTATTTCCATGAGAGATTTAATCTTAAAATATACCCCAATTGATATCTATGAATATGATACTAAAGAAAAACTATTAGAAAAAATCAAAACAGAAAAAATTGAAATCGATAGTGAAACACCACTAGAAAATTTAGGATATGGTAACTTAGTAGATCAACTTTACAAAAAAGTAGCTCGTCCTCATGTAGTAAAACCATGTTTCTTAACCAAGCATCCAATCAGTCTATCTCCACTTGCTCGTGCAAACGATGATAATCCAAATCTTACCGATAGATTCCAACTAATTATTAATGGTGCAGAAATTATCAATGCTTACTCTGAATTAGTTGATCCTATTGAACAAGAAAAAAGATTAGAAGAACAAGCTAAACTAAAAAATAACGGCGATGAAGAAGCCATGATGATGGATAGAGATTACATTGGCGCTATGGAATATGGAATGCCACCAATCAGCGGATGGGGAATAGGAATAGATAGATTAGTTCAAATTCTAACTGATGCTGAAAATATTAAAGACTGTGTTTTATTCCCATTAATGAAACCAGAAGAATAATAAAAACTTAAAATACTTTACTAGAAGAATCCAAGATTAAAGGAATATTCTAAAGAAGTATTTTTTTAAAATAATTAATTTCTAGATAACTGTTGCTATTTTGCTAAAAAAGTGTATAATAATAAGGCAAAAAGGGGGAATAACAATGAAACAATATATCAAATATATCGTACTATTTATTATTTTAGTTTTTATTGGAATAATTGGAATTAATCTTTATAACAATAAAAACCTTCAAGAACCAACAAAAAATATACCAAATACTACAATTAATCAAAATAAAGATACCAAAAATTCCAACACAAAATCAGAAGAAAATGAACAAACTAAAAAGACAACAGAAACAACAGAAGAAACAAAAAAGACAGATGATACAAACAATTCTTCAACTAATGATAGTTCTTCTACTACAACAAATACTACTGAACCATCAACCAGTAAATCATCAACACCAAGAAGTAATAGTTCAACAGTAACTTATTCATCTCCAAATAATTCAAATACCACAAATCAATCTACTACTAATAATACAAACACTACACAAAGTAGTAATAATGGATACAATATTTTAGATGTAGAACCAATAACTAGTACAAGTCAATCAGTTTGTAGTTATTCGAATTCATCAACAACTACAAATAATAGCACATCTAATCAATCAATTGATGTATCTACAACTACACAAAACAATTCATCAGAAAGTGATAATATCATTGATGTAGTAATAGAAGATTCATCAATAAAAAATAATTCGAACAATAGTACTTCAACTACAAAAAATTCTAGTTCAACCTCATCATCTAGTAATAAAACAAATTCAAATAGCAGTTCCTCCACCCAAACAAATAATAATCAATCTACTACAAATAATAATGCTAATAATAACAAAACAAATAACACAACAAACAATTCTACAACAACTACCCAAGTAACAATAAAGGATGGAAATATTATTGGGGCAACTGGATATGGTGCAGTTCCTTCAATGAACATTTTACGAGCAAAACCAACTTCTAATTCAACAGTAATAACAAGAATAGAATTAAATAGCCCATTTAGAATTATTGGAGTAAGTAAAGATGGAAATTGGTGGAGAGTAAAATATAAAGGAAAATATGGATATGTAGATAATAATTATTGCTTAATTAATTTACCAGATTATATTCCAAGTATCAATTATTTTATAGTAGATGCAATAAAAGATAATAGTGTTTCATCAGGAGTAAAATTATCTATATATGGAAAAAAATTATATACAGCAGGAAAAGTATATAATCCAAGATTAGAAAAAAATGAATTCATTGTTCCAGTAACATATGGTTTTGCAAAAAAAATATTAAAAGCTCAAACCCTTGCTTTAAAAGATGGATATTCTTTAAAAATTTATGATGCATATCGTCCAACAAGTGTTGCAAAACAAATGAGAGATTCATTAGATGCTCTTTATAATAGCAATGCTACAGTAAGAAGAAATATCAATTATAGCTATGAAAATGGCAATACTTATGAGTGGGGCAAAGAATGGTTTATTGCTCAGAATTTATCATCACATAGCCTAGCATCTGCGATTGATGTAAGTTTAACCAAAAAGGGAGAAACAAAAAGTCTAAAAATGCCATCAAGAATAAATGAATTAAGTACAAAATCTATTAAATACAAATATGGAGTAAGTGGACAAAATACTGTACGAAATGATTTATACAGCAGTAATATGACACCAGCAGCAAAAAGATTAGATTCTTATATGATGCAATCAGGATTAACTAGTTTAGCATCTGAATGGTGGCATTTCCAAGATAATGTATCCTATAATAAAATGAAAGCTTATGTTCCAAACGGATTAAATTTCCAACCAACAACAATTGTAAGTACAAAATAAAAAGAATGTTTTCTGGTATTTAAGAAGACATTCTTTTTCTTAATTTAAATAATCTTTTTAAAATCTTATTAATTTTTTTCTACCATTTTGGATATTGTTAAAATGATTAACTATTTTTAATCCATGCTTTAAAAAGTCATCAAAGGTAAAAGAAGTAAAGAATTAGAATTTAAATGGAAAAAAATTCCATCAACATTATATTCAATTGTAAAAAAATAAATCTTCTGTAATTAACATATCATAAGTAATATTTTGATAGACAAATTTATATTCACCAAAACGATTAAAATTAAATTTTTCTTTCTTAAAATAACAAAATCTAAATCTTTAGGTTTATTTGCCAAAATTAAATCTCTGATTTCTCCTCCAATAAGAAAAATAGGAGCAATCGAAGTGATAAAATAAGCAATAGGGAAATGATGATTAATATAATTTTTAATTATCATCTCCAAAATTAAATCATAAGAAAATATATAATCTAAACAATAAAAAAAAGACCATCCATATTTTTTGGAATTAGTCATATAAAAATTCGAACAAATCGAGTAAAATCACTATGGAGTAGGCAACGGGAATCGAACCCGCATCCTAAGCTTGGGAAGCTTACATTCTACCACTAAACTATGCCTACAAAATTTTATAATCACTTTTTTATCACAATAACATTGTAACACAAATAATTAATGTTGTAACCATTTATTTACAAATACAAAAAAACTAATTCAAAAAGAACTAGTTTATGAAAACTCAAACATATCGAGTATTTATTTTTATGGAGGGCCTAGTCGGATTTGAACCAACGCTCAGGGAGTTGCAGTCCCATGCCTTACCACTTGGCTATAGACCCATATATTATCACCAAACTCATTAATATTATATAATTATTATGAATTTGTGTCAATTATTTTCAAAATAAATTTAGAAATATTGACAATTTTATTGAATTTTATATAATATTTATAAACATCTCTAAAAGAATTAAGGTGATAATGTGGAAATATTAAATAGAAAAGCTCGTTATGATTATTTTGTTGAAGAAGAAATCGAAGCAGGAATTGTTTTAACAGGAACAGAAATAAAATCCATTCGTATGGGTAAAGTAAATTTAAAAGACAGTTATGCAATTATACGAAATGAAGAAATCTTTTTACTAAATACACATATTTCTAGTTATGAAAAAGGAAATATTTTTAATCATGAAGAAGATAGAACAAGAAAACTATTACTTCATAAGTCCCAAATTAAAAAATTACAAAATAAAATCACATTAGAAGGGTATACATTAATTCCCTTAAAAATATATTTTGTTAATGGAAAAGCAAAAGTATTAGTAGGATTATGTAAAGGAAAAAAGAATTACGATAAAAGACAAACGATAAAAGAAAGAGATATCAAAAGAGAAATCGCCAAAGGATACAAATCATATTAAAAATAGAGAGAAAAATTAAAAATAAGTACTTTATTTTTATTAATATTTATAGTATAATGAATTTGGTTCTTGATTTATGCCAACCTGGCGGAATGGTAGACGCGATAGACTCAAAATCTATTATCAGAAATGGTGTGTGGGTTCAAGTCCCATGGTTGGTACCAAATATAAATTAAAAACCTTATCAAAAAGGTTTTTTTATTTTACAAAAAAATGTATAAATGGAGGAATAATATGAAATTATCAAGAAATGACTCGAGAGTCTTAGCAATGGCAATTCTATATCAAGTAGATTTATTTGAAAAAAAAGATATTGATTATGAATTAGAAGAAGTTATTCAAAAAAATATTGTAGGTATTGAAGGTGATGTATCTTTTATTCGTGAATTAGTAACAGGAGTAATTGAACATAATGAAGAATTGATAAGTATTGCTAATAAATACTTAAATAACTGGAATATATCTAGATTAGGAATTACAGATGGTGCAATTTTAAAGATTGCAATTTATGAATTACTTTATACAACAACCCCACATAAAGTTTGCATCGATGAAGCAATAGAACTTGCAAAATGCTTTTCAGATGAACCAGTAATTGGAATGATTAACGGAGTACTTGATAAAGTTTATCATGAGAAAGTTCAAGAAAAATAATGAAAGAACAATACTTAACTATAACTCAACTAAGTAGATATCTAAAATATAAGTTTGATCAAGATACTAATTTAAGTACAGTATACTTAAAAGGAGAAATTTCTAACTTTAAAGCTCATACCAGAGGACATTATTATTTTACCCTAAAAGATGAAGGAAGTCGTATTAATGCAATTATGTTTGCAAGTAATACTTCTAAGTGCAAATTTATGCCGACCGATGGAATGAAAGTAATGGTAACAGGAAGAGTTACTGTTTATGAAGCAACAGGTGGTTATCAAATATATGTCAATGAAATGATAGAAGATGGCATAGGAAACCTTTATATTGCTTATGAACAACTAAAACAAAAATTAGAATTAGAAGGTTTATTTGCTAAGGAGAAAAAGAAAAAAATTCCTCGCATGCCAAAAAGAATAGGAATTGTAACTGCCCCAACAGGAGCAGCAATAAGAGATATTTTGACGACAATAAAAAGAAGATATCCTATTGCAGAAACTATTCTTTTTCCAGCGCTAGTCCAAGGAGTAGATGCAGGAAAAGATATTGCAAAGAAAATAGAAATTGCTAATACCTACGATTTAGATACATTAATTGTTGGTCGTGGTGGTGGTTCTATTGAGGATTTATGGCCCTTTAATGAAGAAATTGTAGCCAGAGCAATTTATAACTCCAAAATTCCTATTATTAGTGCCGTTGGCCATGAAGTAGATTTTACTATTGCTGATTTTGTTGCCGATTTAAGAGCACCAACACCAACAGCAGCAGCAGAACTTGCGGCAGTAGATATGAATACAGTACTGGAGTATTTAACAACAGCCAAATCAAGAAGTTATAATGCAATATTAAAGAAAATCCAAACCGAAAAAGCAAAATTAGATAATTTAAAAGAAAGTTATGGCTTAAAAAGACCAAATACTATTTATGAAATAAAAGAACAAAAATTAGATGCTTTAGTAGAAAGAATAAATAGTTTAATCAAAAATAAAATAGAAAATACAAAGATAAGATTATATAAGAGTACTTCTAGTTATATTTTAAATAATCCTAATATATTATATTTAGAAAAACAAGAAGCATTTAAAAATATTTATATGAGATTAAATAAAGAAATAAGTATTATTTTAACCAATAAAAAAACACAATTATTCAAATTAGAAAATAGTTATGTTCTAAACAATCCTGAAATATTATATAAATTTCATCAGCAAAACTTAAATTCCCTAATTGAAAAATTAACCGTATTAAACCCCATGAATACATTAAAAAGAGGATATGCAATAGTAAAAGAAAATAATCATGTTATCAGCACTACAAAAGAAATTAAACAAAATCAAAAAATTAACATCAGTTTAAAAGATGGAGAATTAACTGCGAAAGTATTGGAAGTGAGGAAAGAAAATGACAAAAACTGAAACAACAGAATTATCATTTGAAGAAAAAATCAAAAAATTAGAAACAATAGTTTCTGAATTAGAAAGTGGAGATGTTGCATTAGAAGAAGCTATCAATAAGTATTCTGAAGCAATGAAATTATCCAAAGAATGTACAGAAAAATTAACTGAAGTAACAGAGAAAGTAAATAAAATTTTAACTGAAAATGGTACTTTAGAAAATTTTGAAGTAAAAGAATAAGAACCAAATTACAATAAATTATCGAAAAAGAATGTCAATAGTTTAGGAAAATGTCTCAAAAAAATTTAAACATAAGCGGGAAAATATTCCTGCTTTTTATATAATTTGTTCGTATTTAAATTTATTCCAATTCCTCTATTGGTAATGGGACCCCAGCCATCTTTCATTACTT
>JAQXQC010000025.1 GCA_029100965.1 Bacilli bacterium
TTCTTTGATTGTTTCATATTTTTCTTTTTCATTCATTCTTAATTCAACCTTTCTCATTTTCCACCTCGGTGGATTATTATATAATAACCTGAGACATTTTCCAAAGTTATTACTTAAGACATTATCACAAGTTAATCATAAAAAATGAATAAATTAAAAAAAATGTATTGTCAATAAAAAAAAATTGTGATATAGTTAAATTACTTAGATAGAGAGTATCTAACATATTACTCATTTAAAACTTGTATTTCTGATGAAGAGGTATATTGGATGAATGACTAAAATAATATCTAAAAAATATTTTTGTTAGATTGACTTTCTTTATTTGGTAGAAGAGATATAAGTATGTCTTTGTTCTTATCGCCACTAAGTGAGACGCGCGTTTTGAGAAAGATAAACTCAAAAGGATAAGAAGTTGAGATAGGCACTGATAATGTCTATTAAATGGGGGAATAGTATATAGGTTATGTGAAGTAATTCTATATATTATTGATATAATCCCAATTCAACCTTTTCTTAAACTAGAAACGGATCAATGTTATCAGTATTGGTTCGTTTTTTTGTTTTTATTTTTATAAATATTTGATAAATTTTTTGTTAATGGTATAATAATATTGGATTGGAGGAGTATTATGTTTCGATATTTTGAGAAGATTAGTTTTAATGAATTTAAAAAAGATGTTTGTAATGATAAAAAACTTTATGATGACTATTGTTTGCCGTCTAGAAAGAGTAAGTATAGTTGTGGATATGATTTTATTGCAATGAAAGATATGATACTTCAACCAGGTGAGATTATTACGATTCCTACTGGATATAAGGCTAAATTTTTAGATGATGAGATGTTAATGATAGTCGTTCGTAGTAGTATGGGGTTTAAATATAATATACGAATGTGCAATCAAGTAGGTATTATTGATAATGATTATTATAATAATAGTGATAATGAAGGGCATATTTATGTTTCTTTACAAAATGAAGGGGATAAAGAATATGTTATTCGTGAAGGTACTGCGTATTGTCAGGGAATTTTTTTGAAGTATTTTACTTGCGGAGATAAAGTGGAAGAAATTAGAAATGGTGACATTGGTAGTACGGATAAGGAGATGGAATGATGGATAAAAAATTTTATATTAGTACGGCAATTGCTTATACGAGTGCTAAACCTCATATTGGTAATACTTATGAGGTAGTGTTGGCAGATGCGATTGCAAGATATAAGAGATTACAAGGATATGATGTTTACTTTCAAACAGGAACAGATGAACATGGAGAAAAAATTGAGATAAAAGCTATGGAGGCTGGTGTTAGTCCTCAGGAATATGTGGATAATATTGCCGCAGAGATAAAGAATATTTGGGATGTAATGAATACAAGTTATGATTGTTTTGTTCGTACGACTAATAAAGAACATGAAAGAACGGTTCAGGAGATATTTAAAAAATTTTATGATCAAGGGGATATTTATAAGGGAGAGTATAGTGGATTATATTGTACACCTTGTGAATCATTTTGGACGGAAAGCCAGTTAGTAGATGGAAAGTGTCCTGATTGTGGTCGTGAAGTAAAAGAGGCTAAAGAGGAAGCTTATTTCTTTAAAATGAGTAAATATTCTAAATGGTTAGAAGATTATATAGAAAGTCATCCTGGTTTTATTGAACCTGAGGCTCGAAAAAATGAAATTATGAATACTTTTATTAAGCCTGGTCTTCAAGATTTATGTGTTTCTAGAACAAGTTTTAAATGGGGAATTCCTGTTACTTTTGATGAGGGACATGTTGTTTATGTTTGGATTGATGCTTTATCTAATTATATTACTTTTTTAGGATATCATCCTGATGGGGAATGTGGTGAGAAATTTAAAAAGTATTGGCCATGTGATATTCATTTGATTGGTAAAGATATTTTAAGATTTCATACTATTTATTGGCCAATTATGTTACATGCTCTTTCTTTACCTCTTCCTAAAAAAATATTTGGTCATCCTTGGCTTTTATTTGGTAATGATAAAATGAGTAAGAGTAAAGGTAATATTGTTTATGCTGATGATTTAGTAGAGAAGTATGGAGTAGATGCAATTCGTTATTATTTAATACATGAAATGCCTTTTGCTAGTGATGGTACTTTTACAAATGAGTTATTGATAGAGAGTATTAATAGTAATTTGGCTAATGTTCTTGGTAATTTGGTTAATCGTACTATTGGTATGATAAATAAGTATTTTGATGGAGTAGTAGTAGATGAAAATACTTCAGAAGAATTAGATTTAGAGTTAAAGAATATTGTATTAAATACAAAAAATATTGTTGATGAAAAAATGGATAGTTTGAGAATTGCTGATAGTTTAGATAGTATATTTGATATTTTTAGAAGATGTAATAAATATATTGATGAAACTATGCCTTGGGTATTAGCAAAGGATGATTCTAAGAAAGATAGACTTTCGACGGTTTTATATAATTTAGTTGAATCTATTCGATTTGGAACGGTTTTACTTCAACCATTTATGCCAGATACAGCTGATAAGATATTTACACAATTAAATACTGATAAGACTACTTATGATACGTTAGATAAATTTGGTTATTATGAGAGTGGTAGTCATGTAGGAGAAGCTCAAGTATTATTTCAAAGAATAGATATAAAAAAGTAATTATTTAAAGTACAGTTATTTAGTTTTATAATTGTACTTTTTTTAGTTATTTATAAGTATTTTTAGTTTATTATAATATTTCGACAAATATTTCTTTTGAAAAGTGTTATTGTAGATTTACAAAATAAATGTGTAAATTTTTATGAAATACTTTTCTTTTATTTACAACTGGAAAATGGTTTGCTATGATTGAGGTGGAAGTTAAGCAGTTAGTAGTTTAGGAAAGGAACGAAAAAGAATGCTTAATAAAATTAAAAATCAAGAAAATATAATTATGATATTTTTTGTAGTAACATTAGTATTAGTTGGTCTTTATGTAGTTGTAGATAAAAATGTAATTGATGCTATTTATTTTTTTGTATTGTTGTATTATTTTTTGAGATTTTTAATCATTCGTAGGAAATAGGAGGTTTTGCTGATGTTGGTTGATACACATTGTCATATTTTTAGTGAATATTTTGAAGATATTGATAAGGTTATTGGGAGATGCCTTTGTCATGGTGTTGAGATGATTATTGTAAATGGTACGAATCGTCATGATAATGAAGAAGTATTAGAACTTGTTAGAAAGTATGATATTGTGTATGGTGCTTTGGGAATTCAACCTGAAGAAGTTAATGATTATACAGAAGATAATTTGAAGTTTATTGAAGATCATATTGATGATGATAAGATTGTTGCTGTTGGAGAGATTGGTTTAGATTATCATTATGAATGTGATAAAGAACTTCAAAAGGAATTATTTAAGAAACAATTAGATATTGCTAAAAGACATAATAAGCCTGTTATTATTCATAGTAGGGATTGTATTATGGAGACATATAATATTTTGAAAGAGACAAATGTAAAGGGAATTATGCATTGTTATAGTGGTAGTGCAGAGATGGCTAAAGAATTTGTAAAAATTGGTTTTTTACTTGGAATAGGAGGCGTTAGTACGTTTAAGAATGCAAGTAAAATTCTTGATGTCATAAAGAATATTCCTTTGGAATATATTGTATTGGAAACAGATGCCCCTTATCTATCTCCTGAACCATATCGTGGAAAGAGGAATGAACCTTGTAATGTTACTGTTATCTTGAAGAAAATTTGTGAGATAAAAGGTATTGATTATAAGGTTGCTAGTGATATTACAACCCATAATGTTTTTCGCTTGTTTGACAAACAACTTAAATTATGATAAAATGTTAATTGCCTGAGAAATAAAATAAGAGGTGATTTAATGAAGAAAATAGTATCTAATGTATTGATTGTGTCAACACAATTAATAGTTGGGGGTCTATTTTTGTTTATGTTATTTTCAAATAAAACTGAAGATAATAGAGTTGTAGTGGTAGAAAATAATAATTTAGATAAGATGGCTGATGCTGTTTCTGAACTTTTTGAAGTAGATCATGCAGTAAATGTTAATCAAGCTGAAGAAGATGCAAAAAAAGAAGAAGAATTAAAATCTGAACAACAAAGAATTGCAGAAGAGGAAAAAAGAAAAGCAGAAGAGGCCGAAGCGGCTAGAATTGCTCAAGAGGAAGCAGCACGCAAAGCTCAAGAGGAAGCTGCTGCCAAAAAAGCACAGGAAGAAGAAGCTGCTAGAAAGGCGGCTGCAGCAAGTAATACTAGTGTTGAGGTATTACAAGCTTATGCTCATGATTTAGTTATTAATTCTTATGGTTGGACTGAATCTGATTTTATTTCCCTTGTTGCTTTGTGGAATAGAGAATCTGGTTGGAAAGTTACTGCTGGTAATAGTAGTGGTGCTTATGGTATTCCTCAAGCATTACCAGGAAGTAAAATGGCTAGTGCTGGAAGTGATTGGGCTACGAATGGGGAAACTCAAATTCGTTGGGGATTAAATTATATTAGGTCTACTTATGGTAGTCCATCAGTTGCTTGGGCTAAGTTTCAAAGTCGTGGTTGGTATTAATAAAGGTACTATAATATAAACTAGATTAGAAAGTCTTTATAGGCTTTCTATTTTTTTTAATTTTTGTTATAATGAATAAAGAAATTTGGTGATTTAATGAGTGATTTTAAATTTAAAAAATCTTTAGGACAGAATTTTCTTCAGGATACTAATATTATCCACAAAATTGTGGATAGTGCTAATCTTGATAAAGATACTTTATTAATTGAGATTGGACCTGGTGGAGGAGCGATTAGTAGATATACAGTTCCTTTATGTGGGCATGCTTTGTTATATGAAGCAGATAGTAGGCTAGAAGATAATTTGAATGAAATTTTAAAGGATAATAATAATTATTCTATTCTTATTGGAGACTTTTTAAAGAGCAATTTAAAGGAAGATATTAAAAAGTATAATTATTCTAAGGTTTATGTAGTTGCAAATCTTCCTTACTATATTACAACACCTATTATTATGAAATTTATTGATAGTAATGTTCTTCCAGATAAAATGGTGGTAATGGTTCAAAAAGAGGTAGCATCTAGGTTATCTGCTTCCGTTGGAAGTCATGATTATGGTTCTTTAACGGTGTTTTTGGACTATTATTATGATATTAAGAAACTATTTGATGTTAGTAGGAATTGCTTTATGCCAAAGCCTAATGTTGATAGTGCAGTTGTTTGTTTTGAGTTAAAGAAAGAAAGAGAGAAAGTGTTAGATATTTCTTTGTTTAAAAAATTAGTTAGGGATAGTTTTTCTTATAAGAGGAAAACAATTCGGAATAATTTGAAAAGTTATGATTTAAAGATTGTTGAAAGTGTGCTTTTGAAGCATGATTTTGATTTGGGAGTGAGAGCAGAGGCCTTGGCTTTAGATGTTTTTATTGAAATGGCAAATGCATTATTCTTAAAATAAAATACTTATTTTTACTTTGATGACTGTTAAAGAAGTTTTAGTAAAGATAAGTATTTTTTGTTTATTATTGTTCTTTTTTTAATTATTATTCATATAGTTAGATGGGTGGTTTTATGATTAGAATAGGGGATTTTGTTACGAGAAAATCTTATGGGAATGATATTGTATTTAAAGTTGTTGGAATTGAGGAAAATAATTGTTTTTTGTATGGTACTTGTATTCGTTTATCGGCAGATAGTCCTCTTCAAGATTTAGTTTTGTATGATAAGGAAATAGATGATGATTTTGGTAGTGATTTTAGTGAATATAAATCTCTTGATCGTCACGAATACTTTTATCTTCCTGGGAAGGTGCTTCATATTGATGGGGATTCTGAATTTTTATCTAAGTGTATGAATTTTTATAAAAGGAATCGAATTAAGGCTTATGGAGTGTTTTGTTCAGAAGGGGAATTATCTTCAAAAATTGTTTCTTTTTTAGAGAAATATAATCCTGATATTGTGGTGATTACTGGTCATGATTCTATGTATAAAAGAGAAAGAGCAAATGGAAGCTATAAGAATACAACAAATTTTGTGGAGGCGATTCATGAAGCGAGAAAATATGAAAAGTCTCATGAAAAATTACTGATTATAGCGGGGGCATGTCAATCTAACTATGAGGAATTGATTAAGGCGGGGGCTAATTTTGCTTCTAGTCCTAAAAGAATTAATATTCATGCTCTAGACCCTGCTATTGTTGCTAGTTCTTTGGCTTTATCGGATAAAAATAATAATATTGATTTGATTCATATTTTGGAGAAGACGAAATATGGATCTGATGGAATGGGAGGTATTATTACTAAGGGTACAATGTATGTTGGTTATCCTAGAGAATAGGGGGAATATATGACAATTGATGCAATTCGTGATAATATTACGAATCATATTGGTAATGAAATTTTAGTGATTCATAATGAAGGAAGAAATCGTATTTTAGAGTATCATGGAAAGGTAGTGGAGGTATATCCTAATATTTTTATTGTTTTAGATGATGGAGGAAAAAAGAGTTTTAGTTATCATGACGTTTTGACAGAAACTGTAAAAATTTCTTTTAAATCGTAAAATAATGGTAAAGATAACCAAAAAATATTGACAATTTTATTTTACTTTTATAAAATGTAGTTAGAAAGTAACATTTCTAGAAGGAGAGTTGATACATAATGAAGATTACTTCAGTTACTGTACACAAGATTGAAAAAGAAAATTCTCGTATGAAAGGAATCGCAGTTGTTACTCTTGATGATTGTTTTGTTGTTAAGGGTATTAGAGTTATAGATGGCGATAATGGTTTATTCATTGCAATGCCTAGTAAGACTACTGCTACTGGTGAGCATACTGATATAGCACATCCTATTAATAAGGAAACACGTAAAATGTTTGAAGATGCTATTATTGAAGCTTACAATAACGCTGAATAAGAATTTTAGGAAACTATTGATATATAAGTAGTTTCTTTTTTTATGCTGGACAGATGTAATTTTATATTTTTTCTTTGATTTATTCATGAATAAGGATAATATTGCATATATCTTATTAGGAGGGACATTTATGGACAAGGTAAAAGAAATGGAAAGTAGTAGTTTTAATCATGGGATATCTATTGCTGAGAGAAAGAATGTTTTGGTTACAGGGGTAAAGAAGATTGAGAATTTTGATAAGGAAGAATTTTTAATGGATACTACTTTAGGATTTTTGACTATTAAGGGAAGTGGATTGGAGATTATAAAGTTAGATACTTATCAAGGAAATGTTACTATTAAAGGAAGTGTAGATAGTCTTTCGTATACAGCTAGTGATAATAAAAAGAAATCAGAGGAAAGCTTTCTTGCTAAGTTATTTAAGTAATGGGTTTAAAGGTTCAAATTGTTTCTTTACTGGTTTCTTTTTGTTATGGAATGTTTTTTTATTTGTTGCTAGAGTTAAATTCTAGATTTTTGTATTCTTCTAATATTATTGTGAAAGTACTGGTTTCTTTTTTGTTTGTAATGTTTCATACTTTGTTATATTTTATAATTTTGATGAAAATTAATTATGGATATATTCATTTTTATTTCTTTTTATGTATTATTTTGGGGTATATTTTGTGTAAAGTGGTTTATAAAAAAATTGTAAAGAAATCATGAATGTGCTATAATCGTTTTAAGATAAGTAGGTGATATTGTTGAAGAAAAAAAGAAAATATACGGCTAAGACCAAGGGGAGGATGTTTATTATTGTTGTTTTCTTTTGCGCAATTATTGCTACTTTAGGATATACTTTTTTTCTTGATTTAGGGCGTATTCATGAGATGAAGATGGAAGAAAGAAAATTAAATCATGAGAAAAGAAAATTACTTGATGAGGAGGAGACAATACAGGCTGATATTAAACGGCTGTCTGATCCTGATTATATTGCTAGGTATGTTCGTGAGAAGTATATGTATTCTAAAGAAGGGGAGTTAATTTTAAGGATTAAAGAGTAAAAAAACTGGTAAGGTATTATTCCTTATCAGTTTTCTGTTCTTTATTAGATTTTGTTTCTTTTTTAGAAGAATCTTCATCAGTATTTTTTTCTTCCTTATCTTCTTCATTTGGAAGATGTCCTGTTTCTACTAAAGAGTCAATTTGTTCTTTGGTAATTGTTTCTTCTTCTAATAGAGTGTTTGCAATTAAATCTAATAAATTTTTATTTTCTTTTAATATTTTCTTTGTTTTTTCGTAACATTCGTTGATGATGCTACGCATTTCTTCGTCTATTTCATGAGCAACGATATCAGATACATTTCTGTTTTTTGTGTAGTCTCTTCCTAAGAAAGTGTTTCCTGATGGCTCTTCTAACATCATTGGTCCTAATTTACTCATTCCATATTCGGTTACCATGCTTCTTGCAATTTTGGTTGCTTTTTTGAAGTCGTCGTGGGCACCGGTGGTGATTTCTCCAAATTCGATTTCTTCAGCAACACGTCCGCCCAATAAGCCTGAGATTGCTTCTAATAGTTCTTGCTTTGTGCTTGTGAATGTTTCTTCTTTTGGTGTCATCATTGTATATCCACCAGCTTGACCTCTTGGAATGATGGTTATTTTTTGGACATCATTAGCGCCTTCTAGTTTAAGACCAACAACAGCGTGTCCTGCTTCATGGTAAGCAACTAATTTCTTTTCTTTGTCTGTATATTTCTTCGTTACTTTAGCTGGTCCCATGATAACACGATCGGTTGCTTCGTCAATTTCACTCATTGTAATTGCTTTTTTTCCTCTTCTTACGGTAAGTAGGGCTGCTTCATTTAATAAGTTTTCTAGGTCAGCTCCACTGAATCCTGGTGTTCTTTTAGCAAGATATTCTAAAGTAATATTTTTATCTAATGTTTTATTTTTAGCGTGTACTTTTAAAATTTCTAAACGAGCATTTTTATCTGGTAGTCCAACTGTAACTTGACGGTCAAATCTTCCTGGTCTAAGTAGTGCTGGGTCTAATACATCTGGACGGTTAGTAGCAGCAATTACAATAATTCCTTCATGAGGTCCAAATCCATCCATTTCTGTTAATAATTGGTTTAGGGTTTGTTCTCTTTCATCATGTCCTCCACCAAGTCCTGTTCCTCTTTGACGTCCAACTGCATCAATTTCATCAATGAAGATTAAACATGGGGCGTTCATTTTTGCTTGCTTAAACATGTCTCTTACACGAGATGCTCCAATTCCTACGAATAGTTCTACAAAGTCAGAACCACTAATGTAATAGAATGGTACTTTTGCTTCTCCAGCAACTGCTCTGGCAAGTAAGGTTTTACCTGTTCCTGGGGGACCTACTAGAAGTACTCCTTTTGGTATTCTTGCTCCCATTGCTTGGAATTTCTTTGGATTTTTTAAGAAGTCAATTAATTCTTTTACTTCTTCTTTTTCTTCTGTTAATCCGGCTACATCTTTGAAGTTAGTTTTTGTTCCTTCTTCTAATAATTTTGCACGAGATTTTCCGAAGTCCATTGATTTGTTGTTGCCTCCGATTTGTCTTGTGAATAGCCAGAATGTTGCACCTACTAGGATTGCTAGTGGAATAATTTCTGTTAATACGGCTAGCCATTCTGAAGATTCAGGGTCTTTTTCAACATTTAGAGTAAATTTATTTTTATCAGCAGCATCTGTTATTTTAGAGATGAATTCGTCTGATTTTGGTAAAGTTAAAGTAAATGTTTCATTTTCATCATAATCTTTTAATTTCCCTGTTATTTCATATGTTTCACTTCTTGTTTTTGGAACGATATTTAATTCTTTAATTTCATTACTATCTAATTCTTTTATGAATTCATCATAGGTAAAATTGTTTACAGTGGTATTAAAGTTTTGAAATATTAGTAAACATACTATGATAAAACAGAAGAGAAATACATAGGGAAATAATCCTTTTTTTACTGTTTTATTGTTCATTCTTTTCCTCCTTTTCACAGTACTTTAGTATTATATCATAAAATTCTTTTGAATTGCTATTAAATTTAGACTTTTTTAGATTTGGTATCCAAATTATTTGGTCATTTGCATCAACTAAAATCGGATAAGTTTCTCGCTTTTCTTTTGGTATTTTTTTTTCAATAAAAATATCACTTATTTTTTTCTTTCCAGGATTGTTATAAAGGTAGATTTTATCTCCAGGTAATTTTTTTCTGAAGTATAAGGGTAGAGTAATATTTTTACTGTTTAGTTTACATATATCATTTCCATTTTCTGTGGTTTTATCTATTTTTTTGATGATAATACTTCCAAAGATATTTTCTTTCTGTAAAAGAACTTTATTGTTAAGGATTGAGGTTTCTTCTGTTTCTTTTATGGTTAATTTGTTGTAATTTTTGATTGCTTTTTTTTGCTTAGGTAAATTTATAGATAAGTTTGGTGTAGGAGAATTAATGATTTTTAAGATATTATTAATATGATTACTTGTAATAATATTAGGAATATTTTGATAAGTATTATTTAAAATATTGTAAAGAATATTT
>JAQXQC010000026.1 GCA_029100965.1 Bacilli bacterium
GAAGAATGTTGAAACTGCTAGAGATTTAGGAATGATAGGTGAGGTAGTTACTCCTGACTCTTATAGTAGTGTTTATGATGTTTTAGAGAAAAATAAAATTAATGTTTAATAAAATACTGATTTAGTTTATTCTTTTTATAAGGAGAAGACTAGGTAAGTATTTTTTTTCTTTCAAAAAAGACTATCTTAAATTTTCTTTTTATATTATAATGAATGTGGATGGTGAAATAATGCAGAAAGAAGTGCATTATGTTAGTATTAGAATGTAATAAAGTTTTTAAGAAAATTGGGCATCATGTGATTGTTTCTGATTTATCTTTTTCTTTAAATGAAGGGGATATTTTAGGTTTTATTGGTCCTAATGGTGCTGGGAAGACTACCTCTATTAAGCTGATGTTAGGGTTGCAAAGTTTAAGTGGTGGTAGTGTAAAAATTTTGGGTTATGATATCAAAAAAGATTTTGTTAAAGCAATTAGACAGGTTGGGGCGATTGTTGAGAATCCTGATTTGTATATGTATTTAACTGGATATGAGAATTTGAAAATTGCCTCTGTTTTTTATCAAGTAGATAAGAATAGAATTGATGAAGTGGTTAGGTTAGTTGGTTTAGAGGAGCGTATTCATGATGAAGTAAAGAATTATTCTCTTGGTATGCGTCAGAGATTAGGGATTGCTGTTGCTATTCTTCATCGACCTAAGTTATTGATTTTGGATGAACCAATGAATGGTTTAGATCCAGAGGGAATTAAAGATTTAAAAAATATTTTGACTACTTTGGCACGTGATTATTCGATGGCTATTATTATTTCTAGTCATATTTTATCAGAGTTGGAATCTTTTTGTACTAGGATTTGTATTTTTTCTAAGGGAAGAGTAGAAAAGGATGCTTCTATTGCAGAAATTAAAAGAATTACAAAAAAAGAACGCTACTGTTTGGAGGTTAGTGATACAAATTTAGATTCTATTTTAACTTCTTATCGGGTTTTAGATAATGAACATATTGAGGTTTCTACAACAAGAGAGAATATTGTTAATATTTTAAAAGCTCTATTATTAAATGATATTTTTGTGTATGAAGTAAAAAGAGAAGTTTTATCTTTAGAAGATGTTTTCTTAAAAGTGATGGAGGCATCTCATGATATTTAAATTAATGAAAATAGAACTTTTAAAAGTATTTAGAAAAAAGGGAATTTATGTTATTTGGGGAGTGATGCTATTATTTTGTTTTTTTAATAATTTTTTGTATTGGCGGGATTATGATAAAGAGGGTAGATATTTATATGGAGAAAAAGAAAATATTCAAGAAGAAATAAAGAATTTAACTAAGGAAAAAGATTCTAATGTATTGGGAACTGATGCTAGGATTATGTTAGAAACAAGGATAGAACTTTTAAAATTAAAGTCAACTTTTTCTAAAAATTCATGGCAATATTTTAAAGTAAATGATTATTTATATGATGCTTTATATGAGAAAAATAAAGATAGTACTAATTTAGAAAAAGTTAAGTATTATGATACTTTAGTTTCGAAGTTTAAAAATAATGATTATTCTTATTTTTGGCATTTAGAGAAGAAAGATTTAGAGAGTCAAATTTCTTTTTTAAAGGAAGAGCAGGAAAATGGGGAAGGGGATACTAATCTTCAAAAGAATCTTGAACAAAAAGAAGAAGAGTTGTCCGTATTAAACTATCGAATTAAGAATCGTATTGTTGAAGATAATGGGTATTTGAATGAGGCGTTGTCAACTTATCTTAGTTCACGAGATAAATTAAAGGAGCTTTCTAAAAATACTTACCAAGAAAAAACGGTTTATCAAGAAGTGAAAAGAGAAATGAAGATTAGTGAGGTTGTTCTTTTGGATAGAGTGAATTACCAAAAAGAAAACACCTTAAATTCATTAATTAAAGGAATTATGAATGATTATGAACTTTTCTTTGTTATTATTCTTTTGATGGTTAGTGCATCTTTAATTTGTGATGAATTTCAAAAGGGAACGGTTAAGTTTCTCTTGATAAAACCAGTAAGTCGATTTATAATATTATTAAGTAAATATTTTACTTCCTTACTTGTTCTTTTGATGAGTGTTCTTCTTGTTTTTGGGTTTCAATTTGTTTTAGGAGGAATATTTTTTGGAGTAGATTCTCTACATTTAGGAGTAATTGTTTATGATTATGGATTAGATAAAGTACTTCATTTGAATGTATTTCTTTGGTTTTTAATATCTTTATTATCGAAGATGCCTTCGATGCTGATGCTTAGTTTAATCGCTTTCCTACTTGGAATCGTAACTTCATCAACGATAATTTCAATGATTATTCCTTTGATGATTTCAATTTTTTCCTCATCGTTGTTAGAACTTGCTATTTCTCATCATCTTTATTGGATGAAGTATTTGCCTAATTTTACTTGGAGATTTTCCTCTTATTTATTTGGAAAGTCTTCTGGATTAGAGGGGTTAGACTTTTGGTTTTCTTGTATTTGGTATAGTTTATATTTTGTTATTTTTCTTCTTTTAATAAGAGGAATATTTAAACGAAAAGATATTAAGAATGTGTAAGGAGGGGTAAGGATGGCTTCTGCTTTAAGAAAGATGATTACAAGTTATTTTCCTGATGTATGGCCGGTAATTATTATCATTACAGTAATTTGTTGTTCTCTTAGAGTTTCTTATTTAATTTTACATAAAGAGAAGTTTTGCTTTTATAAAGAGTTATTTATGTTACTTTTTATTCTTTATGTGATGTGTTTATTTGAAGTTGTTACTATTCAAGATGATAATTATGGATTATCTAATTTTATTCCTTTTAGGGAAATATTTCGTTATCAAGTAGGAAGTCGTTTATTTATTAAGAATATTATCGGGAATATTTTATTATTTTTACCTTATGGTTATTTTGCTAGTGATTATTTGAAAGTAAAAAAAGTATGGTGGATTGCTGGACTTACCATGATTATTTCTTTAACGATTGAGATTGTTCAATTAAATATTGGAAGAACTTTTGATGTAGATGATATGATTTTGAATACATTAGGAGGAAGTATAGGTTTTTTCATTTATTATGTTTTAGATAGTTTAAGAGAGAGACTGCCTGCTTTTTGTAAGAGTGATGGGTTTGTTAATTTTGTTGTTATTGTTATTTTTATTGTTGGGATTATTTATTTATTTGATTTACACGTAATGGAGTTTATTTCTTAGAAAGTTGAGGTTTTTTATGTTTGATATTATTAATAATTATAATGAAGAGGTATTAGAGTTAGATATTTTAGAAAAATATGTGACATATGTTGTAAAAAAATTAAAGTTAGAGAAAGCAATATTTAATTTTATATTAGTTGATGAAGAGGAGATTCATGAATTAAATAAAACTTATCGTAAAGTAGATAGACCTACTGATGTGATTACTTTTGCTTTAGAGGATGGAGATGATTTTCAAAATCCTGAGTTTAGGACTTTGGGAGATGTTTATATTTGTGTTCCTATAGCGTATAAGCAAGCAGAGATGTATGGACATTCTAGAATTCGAGAAATTTGTTTTCTAGCAACACATGGCATTTTACATTTGCTTGGCTATGACCATATGGAAGAGGAAGAAGAGAAAGTGATGTTTTCTTTACAAGAGGAGTTGTTAAAGGGTTATGAGATTAATCGGTAAAATGAAGGTTAAAAAATTATTAAAGAGTCAAGGTCGTGCAAAGTTTAGAGAAAGTGCTTCTCACGCGATGGATGGGATTACTTATACAGTAAGTCATGAGAGAAATTTTAGAATAGAACTTGCTGCTGCTTGTTTGGTTACGTTCCTTAGTTATTTTTTGAAAGTTAGTGTAGTAGAGTGGTGTATTTTGCTTCTTACTATTTCTCTTGTTTTAGTATTAGAGATGGTTAATACGGCGATTGAAAGAACTGTTGATTTGGTGACTAAAGATTATTATGAACTTGCTAAAAATGCAAAAGATGTTGCAGCAGGAGCAGTACTTGTTGCAAGTATGTTTTCTGTTGTTCTTGGGATATTGATTTTTTTACCTAAGATTATTAGTTTATTAAAGTAAAATACTGATTTAGTATTTTTCTTTTCGAATTAGAGTTTTAATGGTTTGAGGAGATGTGAGATGAAAAAGTTAAGTGGAATAGTAGTTGAAGTTTTTATTCCAGATAATATGAATCAAGAAGTAGGGTTTAGAGTAGAAACTGATGAGGGAATAAAAGAAATTATAGAAGAACAAGATGAATATAATGCTAAAATATTAAGAGGAGATAATGTAATTGTTACAGAACAAATTATTGATGGAAAATATTTTATTGATATAGAATTAGGGGGAAAGTATGAATAATTCACTAAATTTGTATCCTCATAATTTAGATGGATATGATGAAGTCAAAAAAGCTTATCAAGAAGGAAAAAAAATTGTCAGTGAAGTTCGGGCAACAGGAACTGGGAAAAGTTATATTAACCTACAATTTGCTTTAGATAATCAAGATAAAAAAGGGATTTATGTTGTTCCTAGTTTATCTATTATTGAACATTTAAAAGAAATTGTTAACGAAAATTCAAATGTTAGTTTAAGTGATTTTTCTCATGTTGATTTTAGAACTTATCAAAGTTTTGTTAATATGAGTTATGATGAGATAAAAAATTTAGCGTGTGATTTTTTGATTGTTGATGAATTACATCATTTGAATGGGCCAGTATGGGAGAATAGAATTTCAAAATTGATTGAAACACATCCTGATATTAAGGTACTTGGGACAACGGCTTATACCGTAGTTTCAAGAGGAACTTCTTATGAGAGGGATATGGCTTTGGCTGGTGGAAATGAAATATTTTCTGATTCAATAGTTAATCGCTATGATTTATGTGATGCGATAATTGATGGTGTTTTACCAAAACCAATTTATAAAAGTGCTTATATTCATTTGTCTAGTGAATTATCTGATATTGAAAGGAATTTAGAAAGTAGTCATTTAACTACAAAGGAATATCAAGAGTATCAACTTGTTTTAGATGATTTAAAGAGAAGAATTCATGAAGCACCGACTATTGCGGATGTTTTAAAGAAAAATTTAAAACCAGATGGAAAGTATTATTATTTTTGTCCTGTTAAATCAGAAGAAGGAATAAATGATATTGAAACAATAAAAAAACAAATGTTAGAAAATCTAGCGAGAAAATATGAGAAAGAAGATATTGTTTTTTATACTACAACTTCAGAAATGGGTGAATTAGGAAAGAAAAATCGAGATGCCTTTTACCATGATAAAACATTAGATGGACAAGATTGTTCAAATAAACTTCGTATTATGTTTGCGATTAATCAATATAATGAAGGGGTACATGCTCCTGGTGTTGATGGTGTAATTGAGGGTAGAATGACAAATTCTGATATTGTCTTTTTTGAACATATTGGTAGATCTTTAGCTGTAAGAGGAGATAATCAGAAAAGAAAAGAAGAATTAGAAAAATATTCTTCTGAGGAATTATTACAAATGTGTCATGATAGAGATATTTTTGTTAAAGAAAATACTTCTAAAGAAGAGATGATAGAAAAATTACTTTCTCCTCTTATTATTGATTTAACTTGTAATTATGAATGGATTAAAGAGTTAGAAGATCATTTAAAGAATAGATTAAAAGAAAATACAGGAAGAAAAAATAATACTTATCAAAGAAGAAAACTCATTGATG
>JAQXQC010000027.1 GCA_029100965.1 Bacilli bacterium
TATAAATGTTTATGTTGCTAAAATATTTGTGTAGTTTATTTTATTTATGTTTAGTTACTTTATACAACGTTATATTGTATTTAAATAAAGTATATTGTAAAATGAAAAAAATCCTTGTTATAAGGATTTTTTTGATTTTATTAACTGGTGGCTCCAGCGGGAATTGAACCAGCGACACGAGGATTTTCAGTCCTCTGCTCTACCAACTGAGCTATGAAGCCATAATGGCGGTTCGTACGGGATTTGAACCCGTGATCTTCTGCGTGACAGGCAGACGTCATAGGCCTCTAGACTAACGAACCATGGTTGCGGGAGCTGGATTTGAACCAACGACCTTCGGGTTATGAGCCCGACGAGCTACCGAACTGCTCCATCCCGCGATAAATAATAAATACAAGTGGCGGAGGAATAGGGATTCGAACCCTAGCGCCGCTTTCACGACCTGCTGGTTTTCAAGACCAGTCCCTTCAACCGGACTTGGGTATTCCTCCAAAAATAATGGTGCCTAAGGTCGGACTTGAACCGACACGAGGTTTGAATCTCGCAGGATTTTAAGTCCTGTGCGTCTACCTATTTCGCCACTCAGGCAACATACTAACTAAACATCTTTCTTTTGCTGATGTCTAGTTCATTATATAACACTTTTCTAAGTTTGACAAGACTTTTTATTAGAAAAAATGAATTTTTTTGTTTTTTATGCTATTTTAGAAATAAATATTGGATAATTTTCTTTTTTAGATATCAATACTACCTGATAAGGTATCTTGTTTTTTAAACTTTATTGTACTATTATCTTGAATATTAGTTAAATTTAATTTCTCTCCATCCATACTTATTTGTCCATAAAGATAGATAGGTGTTGTAGTTGTATTAGAAGTTAAAATAATTAAGTATGTATATTGGATTTGTTCACTACTATTTTGATTATTTTCTTTTTTATAGAATTTATATTGTGGTAAGTATTGCTCAATATATTGTATTGCTTCTTCTCCATTATAAGTTTCATAATTTCCATAAAGTAATTGATCAGTATTATTTGTTTTTTTATTCCACTCAATTGTACCATCTTTTTTTAAGAATAAAATACTACTATCACTTCCCATCCATTTATATCCAGATAATTCTGGTTCTATTATTTGCTGAGTATCATTATTATAATTATTAGAGTCAATACTATTTATTAATTCTTTTGCAAGTGGTTCCACAAATAAAGTAGATATAAAAAGAAATATTGTAATAATTATACTAAGTATTCCTAAAATTACGCCAAGTGTTTCTAATTTATTATGTGTTTTCGACTTAATAGCAAGAAAAATACTGGTTATTGCTAAAGGAATAGATATTTCAGGAATTGGAATACAAATTAGTGAAAAAATCCCTAATATTAAAGGAAAATTTGGAGAAGTATTATTCTTGTTAGTTTCGTTCTTTTTGATTCCATGTTCTAATTTCTTTCCACAATTGGTACAATAACGATTATTTGAATCTATTTTCTTTCCACAATCGGTACAATACATGCTATTCCTTCTTTCTATCATTATGCATTCTTTTTCATTATATTTGTGCTAATAATGAGGATTATTCCTATAATTATACTCGCTAATGAATAATAAAGACAATTTTTTAAAACATTATTGGTAATAACCTGAATGATAATTTTATAGTAAGAGATTAATACCATATCTAACCCTAAATATACTAGTCCATCTAGGATTAAGGTAATAATTCCTGATACTAGAAAAGTTTTTCCAATAATTTTTAAGCAATATAAAATATTTTTATTGAGTAATAAAATTATCATGATGAATAATGCAATAAAAAGTAAACCTATAAAGTTATAACTTGGATTAAATATCTCTCTAAAATTTGTCATTTTTGATAATCTCCTATATCTGTTTTATAAATGGTATCAATAATATAATCCGTATGATTTTTGGTATAATTGATAACACTTTGTCGATCTTCTTCTGAAATATTGTAATTAATTTCTGATAATACTTTATCTATATTATTTTCTACAATATCTATAATTTGTTTACTTGTATATTTATATTTTTCTTCTCCTGTTAAGTTATAGTCATAAATGCTATTTACAATATCTGTTAGAATATTATTTGCTGTTTCATTATTCATTATTTTTACTACTGTATCTTCATCTAAAGTAGTTAATCTTAAGATGGTATTAAATATTTCTGTTTTGTTCCCATTTTTATCATAAATAAAGCCAGTTAAGAGCGTTTTTTTAATACTTTCTTTTACTTCATTTTCTGTTATTGCATTAGAAAGTGATACATAGCCTATTTCTAATATAATAGAAAGTGATAAAAGTAGGCTAAGGATAACAGTGATTACTTTTTTCATCTTATTCCTTCTTTCTATCTATATTATAACTTATTTTGAGAAAAATACTTAATTTTTTCTTTATTCTTTACAAGTATTTTTCTTATTAATGGAATTTTACATAGGCTACGCCTAATTCTTTATAAATTTTAGAGGCTCTTTTTAAATGTAAAATTCTTGCGAATATTAGGTTATAAAATTCATCAAATAAGATGATAGAACATAAGGTAAAACTTATTAATAAGAATGTTTTTTTATCTATTTTTTTTGCTAAGAAATAACAGAATGGGATTACACCATAAATTAATAATAGACTAGATAGTCCAAAGAAGGTTACACTTCTTAGGCAGACAAATCCTTGAATGTTTCCAAAATTTAATATTTCTTGATTATAATCCCAACAACGCATTCCTGATCCTATGATATACATTCCTAGTCCTGATATGTATTCCAAGATTCCACATAAAAAGAAACTTATTAAAAAGATTTTCCATGGTTGCTTTCGATATCGATAAGTAAAAAAATAAATTAGTAATGAACCTGTTGCATAAATATTTATCCAAGGTAAGAAATTACTTCCTCTCCAATAAAACTGTTTCATTCCCCCATTAAAATAATAAAATATATATTCATATAGAAAGCCAAAAATTCCTGTTATTACAGTAATTAAAGCTAAAATAGCTAACATGGTTACTTTATCAAATGAATAATTGTTTGTTATATATTTTCGATACTTCTCTTTCATTTTACTACACCTTTGCAAGTTGTTTTATTTTTTTATATTCGTATTATATTTAATTGAATCACTAATATGATTATCTTTGTCCTTTAACCAAATAAAATAAGTTTTTCCCTCATAAACAGAAAAGTTTACGTCACCATTTTTAACTTCTTTCCAACATAATGATGATGTTGTTGGAGTAGATTTAGTTTGTTTTACACAAACCATAACGTCATTATCTGTATATAGTTTTAATACACCTTTTGAAAACTCTATTTCTTTAATAGTAGCATTTATTTTATTATCATCTTTTGAAAAATAACTATTGCTAGAATTTTTAGATAATATGCTAAAGGTACTAATATAGGTAAAAAGTATTACTATGATTAATCCTGTCGTAATAATGAATGTTTCCCCTTTCATATTATTATTCATGACTCTCCTCCTTATAATCTTTAAATAATTTGACATAAATAGGTTTAATGAATTCTCCTATTATAAACATTAAAGAGCAAACTACTAAAGTTAATATTATATATTGTATTGGAATATTTTTTACAATAAAGTATTTTGATAATCCTGTTGTTAAAATGATGATTTGTAAAATAATAATACAGAAATTTCCTATATTTAATTTTTTATTATTAAATATATCTTTATTTAGTACTGATTTTTTTAGATTTTTGCAAGAAAATGAAAATAATATTTCATGTAAAATTAAATAAATAAACATTAATGAACTAGCTATTTCTAAATCTGTATGATGTGCACAGAACAAAAATAATATTATCATAACAATCGATTTTGCCATTGCCCCGATAAATATTTTTGCAGATAAGAATGGGGTAAAAAAACTTTCGTTATAATGATTTGCTTTTGTATCTTCCATAATATCATCTGTTGCTTTTTCGAAAGCTAACATAATTGCTGGAATAGAATCGGTTACTAAATTTATCCACAATAATTGTAGGGTTGAAAACATTTCCATATTAAGTAACATAGACATAAATACAAGAATTACTTCTATGATATTTCCTGCTAAAAGATATAAAATAATTTTTTTAATATTTGCAGTTATTCTTCTTCCCTCTTCTACTCCTGTTACAATTGTTGCAAAACTATCATCTACTAAAATACAGTCTGCTACTTTTTTTACAACTTCTGTACCAGTTATTCCCATTCCTATACCAATATCTGCCTTTTGAATTGCTGGAGCATCATTTACTCCATCTCCTGTCATAGCAACTACCAATCCTTTTGATTGTAATGCTTCTACGATTCGAAGTTTGGTATTTGGACTAATTCTAGCATAAACTTGATAATATTCAACAGCTTTTACTAATTCATCATCTGTCATTTTATCAATATTTTTTCCTTCTATTGCCTTATCTTTAACATCAATAATTCCTACACTTTCAGCAATAGCTTCTGCTGTGTTAATAGAATCTCCTGTAATCATAATCGGTTTAATTCCTGACTTTAAACAAGTTTTAATTGCATATGGAACAGATTCTCTTGGTGGATCCATCATTCCAATTAATCCAATAAATACCATGTTTTCTTCTGCTTTTTCTAATTCTTCTTGTTTATATGCAAATCCTAATAATCGTAAAGATTTAGATGACTCTTCTTTTTCAATTTCAAGTAATCGATTTTTTTCTTCATCCGTCAAATTAATGATTTGTCCATCTTTTAAATAAGAGTTACTATGACCAAGAATTGATTCTAAGCTTCCTTTTGTAAAAGAATACTTTTGATTATTGATTTCTACAATCACACTCATTAATTTTCTATCTGAATCAAAAGGAATTTCTTTAATTCTTTGATAAGAAGGAATATTAAAATTAAGGTCAGATAAGTATTTTACTATTGCTACTTCAGTTTCATCACCAATGTATCCTTTTTCTTCTTTTACTACATTATGACACATACTAGCACAGGTAAGTAGCATATCTTCATTTATAATCTTATCTGTTTCTTGATATAATTTATCATTTACATAAATTGATTTTACTAACATCTTATTTTGAGTAATTGTTCCTGTTTTATCTGAACAAATAACATCTGTTGATCCTAATGTTTCTACCGAAGACATTTTTCTGATAATGACATTTTTTCTTGCCATTTCGGTCATTCCGACAGAAAGAATAATTGTAATTACCGATGATAATCCTTCTGGAATTGCCGCTACGGCTAGAGAAATTGATAACATTAAAATATCAAAAAAATCATTTTTCATTAATAATCCAATTATCATCATAAGAATAATTATGGCAAAAATAATATAAGTAAGTATTTTACTAATTTGATTCACTTTTTTTTGCAATGGTGTAATATCTGGTTTTTTATTTAACAAGCTATTGGCTATTTTTCCTAATTCTGTTTCCATTCCTGTATGGCAAGCTATAACAAAGGCATGTCCATTTATAACATTACATCCTGCAAAGACCATATTTTTTCGTTCGTATAACTCTTTGGTTGTTTGAATATCTTTATTATCTTTTTTTACCCCTTTGGATTCTCCAGTTAAGGTCGATTCATTCACAATTAAAGCATCACTTGAAATTATTCTTGCATCAGCTGAAATATAATCTCCTGCTTCTAACTCAATGATATCACCTGGGACTACATTTTTTACATCAATAGATTCTTTTTTCCCATTTCGAATAACATAAGTATTCGTAACAAACATTTTATTTAATTCTTCAATAGCAGCATCTGCTTTTTTTTCTTGAATAAATGAAAGAATAGCATTTATTATAACAATAATAATGATAATAATAGAATCAATAAATGATTCATTACGAATATAAGATATTATTGCTGAAAAAATAGAGGCACAAATTAATAAAATAATCATCAAATCATTAAATTGACTAAAAAATAAAACGATATTGGATTTCTTTTTTGCCTCTTGTAATTTATTTTCTCCATACATTGCTAATCTTTTGGCAACCTCATCTTCAGTTAAACCGTTAATATTAGTTTTGAATTGTTGATATAACTCTTCTACTGATTCATTGTAAATATTTTTATTATTCATCTAAAATTCACTCCTTACTCTACAATATAAGATGCTATAAATAGTAAAACAAAAAAGATAATTCCTATAATCATTAATATGGTAAATAAATTGCATAAGATTGTATAAAATTTACTTTGAATTAAAATGCCACAGTTTCTGCAATACTGATCATCATCTCGAATAATTGCATTACAATTCTTACACTTTTTCATTTTATTCCTGCTTTCCTAGTTTACTATTTATTAGTTTTACTACTTCTAAGCTTCCTTTATTTGCATTATTTTGATGAAGGAAGTAGTCGTGAATTGCTTCAGCAATAATCTCATCATAAATCACTTCCCCATTTATATTCTTTTTTCCTGCATAATTGCTAATAGATTTTGCAAAGTCTTCTATATGAATACTTTCTTGATAAAGACTATTGTAATTTGCTAGTGAAGTTTCAATAATCATCTTAGCATAAGTTTGATCATTAATTTTTTGAATGATCTTGTCAATTTCTTGTTGATTTTCTTTTGTTTCAAAGAAAATATTATGAATTTGATTTTCTTTTAACAAACTAACAAAAGTAATATAATGTCCAAATTCATGGGCAATTAAAGATTCATAAGTTGCATCTTTGACATACCAATCTTTTGAAATTCCTTTTTTTAGTATATTTTGATTGAAAAAATAATAACTATTTAAAAGAATTTGAGTTTTATTTACTTGCCTATTTCCAGAATTAACAAACGAATAAATTGGTTGAAAATAGGCTACATATTCTGTTTTATTTAAAGCATTTGTCATGGAAATATTGGTTAAATATCCAGAAATTTCTGGAAATAAATGATAAATCTCATCAATTACATTACCAATTTTTTTTGCTTCTTCTTGAGAGAGATCACAAAAATCCACACTAAATATTGAATATTTTTCTTGTAATTCTTCTTCTATTTTTGATAGTTCTATTTGATTTTTGCACTGCCATTTTTGTTTTGAAAAGTCGCTAATGATTTTTTCTTTTGCTTCACTTTCCGTAAAAATATTTTCATTAAAATATTGATTATCTGTTTTTAAAATCGTAGTAGAGTATCCATATTGTTGATTGTTTATTTGTCTTTTGATATAAACAAAAGGTTTTAATATATCCTTTCCTCTATATACAGTCATTAATATAACCAATCCAGCAAAGATAGACATAATTAAAAATAAGCTTGCCAGTCTATTTCTTTGGTTTTCTACTTCTCCATTTAGTATTTTTTTATCTTCTATCCTGGTTAAATAAGAATATCCTTTTGTTGTCCAATGTCCACATTTTGGACAAAAATTATCATCTTCTTCTATTTCAGAGTTACATACTAAACACTTTTTCATTTTTTCTCCCTTGAAGTTAGTATTTTTTCTATAAATCAAAGAAAAAAGTTTATGACTTCTTTTCTTCTTTTTTAATAAAGATTCGATTCATAAACTTTACCATTAAGAAAACGATAAAGGCCATGATGATGAAGTTGATGACATCAGTTAAGAATGCTCCATATTTTAAATGAAAGTTTCCAATGTTTAGAGCATAAGAATTGAAATCTACTTCAGTAAAGCAGCCTAAAATTGGGGAAATAATATTATCCGTTAAAGAAGTGACTATCTTTTGAAAAGAACTTCCAATAATTACTCCAACCGCTAAATCTAGAACATTGCCTCTAGCAATAAACTCTCTAAATTCATCAATAATTTTATGTTCTTTTACTTCTTTTTTTGCTTTTTCACCAACTTTTTTTATAGTATCTTTCATATTTTCTTTCATCATTTTACTCCTTTACAAATTATTTTTGATTCGAATAACTAGACTTGCTAAGTCAAGTTCTAATTCCTTTAGAATATCTTCTTCATCCCCTGATTTTCCATAAGTATTTACCCCAATAAAATCATCATCTGCTTCTAAAAGTCTGTACCAAGTTGGATCATTTGAAAATTCTAATACCACTTTTTTATAACCTTTAGGTAGTACTTCGTTTTGGTATTCTTTATCTTGATTTAAGAAGTTTTTAATATTTGGCATAGAAACTACTCTTGCTTCAATATAATTTTTCATTAATTCTTCTTTCAAATCCATAGCATAGCTTACTTCACTTCCTGTTGCAATTAAAATTACGTCTAAACTTTTCTTTACTTCGCTAATGATATAGCCTCCATATTCAATTCCAGCAGGGTTAGTAAATTCTTGAACTTCTACATGTCCTCTTGGTAAGATAATAGCACTTGGTGAGGCATTAGCTAAAATTTCATTCCATGAACCAATTAATTCTTTATGATCTCCTGGCCGATAAACAGATAAATTAGGGATAGTTCTAAGCATAGCTAATTGTTCTACTGGTTCGTGAGTTTCTCCATCTTTTCCTACTAAAATACTATCATGAGTAAAAATATAAGTAACTGGCAAATTCATCATAGCAGCTAATCTAATTGATGGTTTCATATAATCACTAAAAGCTAAAAAGCAACTTCCAAATACTCTTAAATTACATAAAGCAAGTCCATTTAGAATAGCTCCCATTGCATGTTCTCTTACGCCAAAAGCAATATTTTTTCCAGCATAATTATCACTACTAAAGTCTTCTTTTCCTTTTAAATATGTTTTAGTACTTGTAGCAACATCTGCACTTCCCCCAATAAAATTAGGAACAAAAGCTGAAATAACATTCATAATCTGATAATTAATATCCCTCAAATCTCTATCTGTAAATAATTTATCCATATCAATAACTTTATCCAACTGTAAAGTAATACTCTCATTATTAATAATACTATTTAAAGTATTCATTTGCTTCTCATCTAAATTAGCAGAAAATTCTTCATATAAATTAAACCAATCTTTATAATTATCTTCTAAACGATTCTTGATTTCTTGACGATACATTGCTGTATTATTTTTATCATATTCCCATTTTTCTTCATGACCTAATTCCTTTTTAATTTCTAAATAATCATCATTTTCTAGGTTTCCATGAATTTTATTGGTTCCTTCATACTTTGAGTATTTTCCAATTGTTGTATTAACAATAACAATAGCAGGGCCACTTGCTCTTTTGGCAGCATTTATTGCTTTATTAATTTCTTTTACGGATTCTCCATTTTTAACATAATAAGTAGCAAAACCAATATCAGCATAAACATTTGCTATTGAATCAATATAGTTTTCATCAATTTCTCCATCTAAACTTACGCCATTACAATCATATAGTAAAATTAAATTATCTAATTGATATTGTGCTGCTAAACATGCTGCTTCGTAGGAAACTCCTTCCATTAAATCTCCATCACTTACCATAGCATAAACATAATAATCAAATAGACTGCTTTTTTTATCACTATAATAGCTTTCTAAGTATTTTCCCGCCATAGCCATTCCTACTGCTGTTGCAACTCCTTCTCCTAAAGGACCAGTAGTAACATCAATTTTATTTTCTAAATTATACTCTGGATGACCTGGTGTTTTAGAATAAATATTTCGATAATTTTTTAAGTCATTTAAATTATACTTAGACTCATCAACAAAAAATTCAAGAGCATATAGTAAACTAGAAGCATGTCCACATGATAAAACAAATCTATCTCTGTTACACCAATTGCTTTTGTTTAAATCAATATTTAAGTGATAGGTAAATAAAGTATATAAAATAGGTGCTGCTCCTAATGCTATTCCTGGGTGTCCACTTCCTGCTTCGTGAATCATATCTAAAGCCAAACAACGCACATCATTAATTAACCTTTTTTCATTTAGTTTTGTCATAAAATCCCTACTTTCAATATTTAAATTATATCATATCTCAAAAAAAATAGGAATAAAATTATGGTCATTTTTTGGTGAAAAAAATACTTATCTAGTCTCTTCTTCTTTAAAAAGAATTGTACTAAATAAGTATTTTTCTTTTATCATTTATTTAAAATTTCCAAATTAACATGAAATAAATTTATAACGAATACTTTTTGTTAGGTCTACCAAATTTCGAAAAACCTAATGAACTAATTTTTTTATTTAAAAGAATTATAATTTGATTTTTCTTTTTATCGTAAAACTATTGTTAATATTATCTTTTGCTTTTTCGATATCATCAATTAAATAGTCTTCATTTAAGAATTTATTCACTCTATTGATATCCCAATTAAATAATGGATTTATTTTTCTATATCGATTAAAGATAGAGTTATTTTGCCAATTAGGATACTTAGAATTTAATATTGTAATTAAGGAAGTGATGACTATTTCTTTTTTTGCTCTTGGGAAATTTACCCATAACATAGCATTTTCTACTCGATATAAAGTATGTAGAATATATAAACTTTCTATTTGTTCCTTATATTCTTCATTTAATCCTCTTTTTGTCATTTCTATTTCAATATTATCGCAACATCTAACAATATCTAATATATTAGGAATTTTATTAATAAAATCTGTAATTGTTGTATTCATATTCACTCTATAATTATATACTGGTTCATTTAAGTGAAATATTTTTTCACTTGAAGCAATAACTACTGGTATTATTGCTAAATCTTCCCATTTTGTTTTTTCAGGAAATCTTAATTCTCCAATTAAATCTCTTTTGATTAATTTATTTCCAATTCCTGGTGTCTCTGTTACAATATAATCTTTATTTTCTCTAACATCAACAATTTTTGACTCTTTAATATTGCTCCAACTACAAGTATCAATTGTTTTTATTGGACCTATTATCGTTTGATAGTTACCTCTTACAAGGGATACTTTTTTCTCTTTTGCTATGGTATACATTCTTTCTAATATATTTAATGATAAGTAGTCATCCGCATCAACAAATTTAATAAATTCTCCCGTTGCATTGTCAATGCCAATATTTCTAGCAGATCCTGCTCCACCATTTGGTTTGTCAAACACTCTTATTTTATCTTTATATTTTATTGATAAGTTATCTAGTACATTTAAACTATTATCTTTTGAACCATCGTTAATTGCAAGTATTTCAATATCATCTAAAGTTTGGTTTGCTATACTTGATATACATTTTTCTAAATATTTTTCCGCATTATATACTGGAACTATTACACTAACTTTTTTCATCTTCTAAATCCCCCTTAACGTCTTTTAGAAACTGTAGCATAAATTACATCATGATCACTTGTTCCTTGTGTTGGTATAATACCAGAACTTTCAATATAAAAATCTTTTGAAATAAATATATGATCTAGTGATTTTTCTTCTCCAGATTTTCCATGCCATGTTTTTTCTTTTATATCAACATGTTCTAAATCAGCATTTATACTTTTTACAAACTCACTAAAGTTCTTATCATCAAGTTCCATATTAAAGTCTCCTGTTAAAAATACTGGGTAATCTTTTCCATATTGATTAATTAATTTTTTAATTGTTTTTAACTGCTTTATTTGAATTGATGGAATTTGATAATCAAGATGTGTATTTATCATACATATTTTACCATTTTCTTTAGTATCACTAATTACAATCGTTGCTATTCTAGGCATTATTGACATTTTAATTATAGAAGTTGTTAAATCACTAAAATTATTGGCAATCCATGGTAACCATATTGTATTACTAGATAATACACTTTGATTAGTAATAATTCCATTATTTTCATTATATGGCATATTCTTAAGGATTTTCCCATAACGATAATTACCATATATTTTATAACCATCTAAATTTTTCATTACTTCATTTACATATTTAACTGTAAATTCTTTTGTTCCTATAAAATCAAATTGTTCAATAATTTTTGAAAGTTTTTTTGCATTCTCTAAATTCCCGTTTCTATTAACTTTATTGTCTTTAACATTAATGGATGCAATATTTAATTCACCCTTATTTTTCATTAAAATCCCCCCTTAACGCCCTTAATATACACCATTTGTTAATTTTTGTCAAATATTGTAGACTTACAAGCGACAAAAAATACTTATTTAGTTTTATCATTTTTTGAAAGATAGTTCTAAGTAAGTATTTTATTTTGATTCAAATAAATTAATTTTTTGATAAATATTTATAATATCTTTAACTTCTTCTTTTTGATAATGGTATTTTTCTAATATTTTTATATTTTTTTGAATATTCTTTAAATTTGGAGAAAGTTGTTTATTGATGATTTCTATTCTTTTTATTCCTCTTTTAATACTATCAATATCACTTAGTACAGTTTTATTTTTTATTTGCATAATTCCAAATTTTCTAGGAATACCATCTAAGCGATATAAAATAATATCTATTTTTCTTAAAATGAATGGTCGTTTGATATTTTCGTATAAGATTATTGAATAGATTAAAGGTGTTAGATTTTTATTTTTGGATTTAATGATTTGGTAATATTCGTTTTTAAGATGAACATATTGAATCATTAAATAATCATCTTTAATTTTAGAAAGCATTATTTTATTTGATTTTTCTCGTAAAAATTTGCGTAAATACCAATAAAGATATAAGAATACTAAAATCCAGATAAAGGATTTTAATTCTTCTAAAGTTAAGAAAGTCCCTTTTACTTTATCAATGAATAATCGGTTAATTAAATAGACTACTGCAACTAAAAAGATATATTTATAAAAGGAATAAGGATTTCTACTAGTAGAAAGTTCTTTATAGTATAGAAGAAAGATTTCTACCATAGAAACAATAAGCATAATAGCATATAAATAATAAGTAGAAATATTCATCTCATAAAAAATTCCTGCTATAGTTAAGAAGTAAATACTTACTAATATTACTTCATGTAAAAATTTGATTTTTAAATTTTGTTCTAAATAGTTAATCATCAAAAATAAGATAATTGCTGTAATTAGATATCCTATTAACATATATATTCCCCCTTAATACGCTATTATTATATACTAAAAGATAAAAAAAAGATACCCATGATAAACATAATTTGTCTATCATAAATATCTTTATGCTCTAGTTTCATAAACACTAGCTTGTTTCTTGTCGCCTTCTACTACCTCATACTTTACATATCCACTAATTTTAGCAAATAAAGTATCATCAGTACCTCTTCCTACATTTTTACCTGGATGAATTTTAGTACCTCTTTGACGATAGATAATAGAACCTGCTGTAATATATTCACCATCTGCAGCTTTTGCTCCTAATCTTCTACCAGCTGAATCTCTACCATTACTTGTAGATGATTGACCTTTTTTATGAGCAAATAACTGGATATTTAATTCTAAAAATTTGATCATTCTTTTTCCTCCTTATCTATTCTGATGTTTTTAGGATAACTTTTTTCTAAACTTTTTAAACAATTTAACATATTGATCAGTATTTTTTGGATATTTTCATTTTCTGATTGCACGACTATTTTTTGTTCGTTTTCACCAGAAAATACTTCTAGAGAATTTTCTTCAAATAGATAGCATGCATTAATACTACAATAGAAAATGGAACTTACTGATGCACACACGATATCTTTTCCTAAATTGTCATATGCTGCATGACCAGTAAAATTGATTTCTTTTATGTTATTGTTTTGTTCTTTTACTTTAATCCTAATCATAGTCTTATTTTATTTTTGTAATTTCTACTTTTGTATATGGTTGACGATGACCTTGAGTTTTTCTAGTACTAGTTTTATTTGGCTTATAAGTAAAGATTCTAAGTTTTTTTCCTTTACCATTTTTAACAACTTTTCCTTCAACACTAGATCCTGCAACAAAAGGATTTCCTATAACACCATTTGCCATAAGTACTTTGTCAAAAACAACTTTTTTTCCCTCTTCAACATCCATCTTTTCAACATAGATAGTTGATCCTTCTTCAACGGAATATTGCTTTCCTCCAGTTTCAATAATTGCTTTCATTCGTTTTCCCTCCTTAAGATATATTTGGATTAAGACTCGCCTTTGGGGTGTGCAAAAACACTTCAATACCCTTTTAGTGCGGTTGAGTTAACAACTCGAGGTTCTTAAAACATTAAAATTGTATCATAATATTTTTTATCTGTCAAATGAAATACTTGTATTTTGCGAAATAAATCTTTTATTTTACTTATAAGTAACAAAAAGAAGAAAAAGAACAGTTTATCTTTTTCTTCCAAAATAGTGATAAATGTCTATTCCTAAATCCTTATCACTTTCTTCTAGTAAATAGCCATTTCTTTCGGCTATTTTTTTGCTTACTTTGTTATTTTTATCTATTTTTAATTCAATATCGTTTAATCCTTGAACATGCTCAATTAGATAAGGAGTGATTTCTGCTAAAATTTTTTCTCCGTATCCTTTTTCTCGAAAATTTTTCTTAATTGCATACCATACTTCTAATATTCCTTCATTGGAAAAGGATAAACTACCTACTATTCCAATATAGTGATTATCTTTTTCAATAACATATGATTTTCCAATTTCTATTTTATCTTCACTTTCTGCTTGATGCTTAGAAAGCCATCTAGATAAGTTTTTAGAAATGTATTGTTGGACTTTTGAATCTCTTTCTAAGTTTTTAATTAAATCATAATGTTCTATTTCAGAAACTTTTTCTAAATTTAATGTTCTTAAATGAATCATTAAAATTGAATCCTTTGATTGATATAATTTTCTACTTCTTCAATAGGAAGTGTAATTTGTTCCATTGTATCTCTATCTCTTAATGTAACAGTATTATTGTTTAATGTTTCATCATCTACCGTAATACAATATGGTGTTCCAATAGCATCTTGTCTTCTATATCTTTTTCCAATACTTCCTGTTTCATCATAACTACACATAAAATGTTTACTTAATTTTTCTTTTAATTCACTTGCATATTCGCTGTGATATTTTTTTACTAAGGGTAAGATTGCTACTTTATATGGAGCCAACGCTGGAATAAATCCCATAACTTCTCTTGTTGTTCCATCTCCTAATTCTTCTTCTCTATAACTATCACACATTAGAGCTAATGTTAGTCTGTCACATCCTACTGATGATTCTATAACATAAGGAATATATTTGGTATTATCTTCTGGATCTAAATATTCTTGAGAAACTTTAGAAAATTCTTGGTGCCTAGATAAATCATAATTTGTTCTGTTATGTGTTCCCCATAGTTCTCCCCAACCCATTGGGAATAAATACTCAATATCACAAGCTTCTTTAGCATAATGCGCTAATTTATCGTGATCATGATATCTTAATTTATCCGTATCAATCCCAAGATCACGACAAAAGTTCATAGCGTATTCTTTATAAAACTTATAGAACCCACTATCCGTTCCTTCTTTACAGAAAAATTGATGTTCCATCTGTTCAAATTCAATTGTTCTAAAAGTGAAATTTCCTGGTGTAATTTCATTACGGAAAGATTTTCCTATTTGTCCTATTCCAAAAGGCACTTTTGCTCTCATTGTTCTTTGAACATTTAAGAAATTAACGAACTCTCCTTGTGCTGTTTCTGGTCTTAAATAAACAAGACCACTTTTATCTCCTTTAATTACTCCTCTATATGTTTCAAACATTAAATTAAATTCTCTTATATCTGTAAAGTCACTTTTTCCACATTTTGGACATTTTATTTGATTTTCTTTGATATAAGAAATCATTTCTTCATCCGTTAGGGTATCAGGATTAATATCTTTTGTATAATCAGAAATTAAATTATCTGCACGATATCTTGATTTACAGTTTTTGCAATCTACTAATGGATCAGAAAAACTTGTTGTATGTCCACTTGCTTCCCATACTTTTGGGTGCATTAAAATATCAGCATCTATTTCATAACTATTTTTATTTTCTTGAATGAATCTTTTTCTCCATAAGTCTTTTACGTTATTTTTTAATCGACTGCCTAATGGGCCATAATCCCAAGTATTCGCAAGACCTCCATAAATTTCACTTCCTTGATAAACAAATCCATATTGTTTACAATAGTTTACCATTTTTTCCATTGTTAACTTTTCCATATTTCCTCCTTAAAAATACAAAAAGAGAGATTCTATATAAGGACGAGTTCCCCCGCGGTTCCACCTTATTTATTCTGTTATAGAATCTCTCTTCTCATATTGCTCCATGGACGCCACTCCATATCTTCGCATTTTTCTTTTTCAATTTAATAATATTTTAGTTCTTATTTATTTTTCTGTCAATTCTTTTTCGATAATTTATTGTAATTTGTATGATTATTCTGTGATAATGTCTTAAGTGTTATTCCACGAAATTGTCTCACCTGTGATATAATTTGTCACCAGGGGTGACAAAAATGAGAAAGGTTGAATTAAGAATGAATGAACAAGAAAAATATGAAGTTATTAAAGAATTAGTTGACCATAACGGTAATAAAAATCGAGCTAGTAAA
>JAQXQC010000028.1 GCA_029100965.1 Bacilli bacterium
AGATGCAACTATTGATAATTCGGCTTCTCCAACCATTACTGGGTTAAAAGCAAATTTTACAGAGCCAGGGCAAAAAGTAACATATAGTTTTTATGCTCACAATGCAGGTAAATATGCCGCATATTTAAATAATGTTACATATGCTAATGTTAGTGGTAAAACAGCTACAAAGGTATGTACTGCTGGTGTTGGTACTAATGCTACAATGGTTGAAGCAGCTTGTAATGGTATTAGTGTATCTGTGAAAGTTGGAAATGATACATATACTGGATCTATGGGCAGTATTACAAATCATTTATTAGCTATTGATGCTTATGAAGAAGTTGTTGTAACTATAGAATATACTAGTACTGCATCAAGAGCTGATGGAGATTTTGAAGTAGCATTTGGAGATATTACATTGACTTATGAGTCAGTAGATTAATAAATTAAGGTTTGTTAATTTAAGTATTTGCTAAATGTTTGGTTAATATAAATAAACCAGTTAAAAATAACTAATTGAAGTATAGAAATGTACTTCTTTTTTTTACACAGTGTGGTTTACTTTTTTGGATAGTTTAAATAGTATAAATAAAAAATATATTAGAAAGTTTTATTGTGAAAATAGTTACAAAAAAAGAAGTGGCATTTTTTAGGAATAATTGTGAAGTATATTATCTTTTTTTCGTTATAAGGAATTATTAAGCTTGAATCTATGATTATCTTATTTGAAGATTTAAAAAATCGTTCAGTAGGTCCAGTTGGCCCAATTGCACCACCAGCAGGACCAGTCGGCCCAGTCGGTCCAATACAACAAATATATCTAGTTTTACAAGTATCTTCCTGAATTTTTTTAATTGCTTTATCAAAACAACCCATATAAAATCTTCTTTCTATCTTATCTTATGTAACAAACAAAAAAATTACTAGTTCATTTATAATAAAAGAAAAAAGTTAAAAATGAATATACTTTTCAATTATAAAGAATTAAGAATCCTTTATAAAAGATAGTGAAAGGATTTGATTATATGGATATATCTACAATTATAGGAACAGACACTATCATAGTAACATTTATTTGTGGCTTTATTGCCAAAAAATTACCATAGTTCAATAATAAACTAATTCCCATTCAAAATTTAGCCATCGGTCTTATCTCAGGAACCATTTACTATTTAATGGCCAAAGATATTAATCTAGTAATTATCTCAATTGGCTTAGGTGCCGGAGGCACTTATGATCTTATAAAAAATCTACTAAAAAAATAAACTATAATTATTATCTTTATAAAAGAAGTACCGAACAAAAAAAGATACTTCTTTTCTTTAGAAAAATATTAAAACATTACCCTCTATCCCTATCAGTATTCTCTACTAATCATTGTAAAAAAAATGTAAAATAAAAAAATAAATTACCCCATTATTTACAACAAAATCAAAATATAGTATTCTTTAGTTAAATATCGAAAGGAGAAAATAGATGAAAAATATAACAATAATAGGTGGAGGCGTATTAGGCTCCCAAATAGCATTTCAATCGGCTTACTGTGGATTTAATGTAACAATATGGCTACGAAGCGAAAGTAGTATTGAAAGAACCAAACCAAAACTAGAAAATTTAAGAAAAAGCTATATAGAAGCAATAGAACTAATGGATAAACCCGAAGGAAAAACCCTAAATAATTGGTGTCGAGGTATCGCTTTAAAAGAAGAATTTAACAAAGAAGAATGCCTTAAAAAAGTAGAAGAAGCATTCCAAAATATTAAACTAGAACTAGAGATGAAAAAATCAGTAGAAGATGCTGACTTAGTAATAGAATCTATGTCTGAAGACTTTAATGCCAAAAAAGAATTATATCAAAAAATGTCTCCATTACTACCAGAAAAAACAATTCTAGTCACCAATTCTTCTACCATGCTACCAAGTCGCCTTGCCAAATATACAGGAAGACCAACCAAATTTTTAGCCTTACACTTTGCTAACTCCATTTGGAAAAATAATACAGCCGAAGTCATGAAACATGAAACAACAGAAAATAAATACTTTGATGAAGTCATAAATTTTGCCAAAGAAATAAATATGATTCCATTACCATTGCATAAGGAAAAGTCAGGTTATTTATTAAATTCTATGTTAATTCCATTTCTATTCTCAGCCCTAGACTTACTAGTAAATGAAATATCTGACCCCGTTAGCATTGATACAGCCTGGACACTAGGAACAGGAGCCCCAGAAGGACCATTCCAAATACTAGATACTGTAGGTCTAAAAACAGCCTATGACATTGTTCAAATGTATGTAAAAATTCCATCCTTCCTAGCCCCTTATAACTTCAAAGGAATGTCTAAATTACTAAAAAAATATATCGATGAAGGAAAATTAGGTAAATCCACAAAAGAAGGTTTCTATAAATACGATAACAAAGGGGAATAGACCTCTTTTTTCTATAAACGAAAAATACTGATAAGACCTTTAATCATGAATCTTAAAAATCTAATATAAGAGAGTGTGATAAAAATGACTACTATTTATTTAATAAGACATTCAAAAACAGAAAAAACAAATAGTATTTTAAATAATGATTCATTACAATTACAAAATGAAAAACAATTTTTAAGCATAGATGGAGAATTGCTAGCAGAAGATAAAATGAATAATAGTAATTTAAAAAATATTGATGCTTTATATTCCTCTAATTATTTAAGAGCCTTAGGCACTGCAAAGTATATTGCTAGAAATAATAATTTAATTATAAATATTCATGAAGGTTTTGGAGAAAGAAAGTTTGGAGTCTCAAATTGGAATGAAATTCCAGAAGATTTTTACGATAGACAAGAAAGCGATGAATACTATAAAATTGGTAATGGTGAATCACAAGTTGAAGTAAGAGATAGAATGTACAAATCATTAATGGAAGTATTAGCAGAAGATAAAAAAATTGCAATAGTTACCCATTCGACAGCAATGTTATTCTTATTGATGAAATGGTGTGATATTACAAAAGAACATATTTCTTATAATGACAAAATAATTGCTAATACTAAGGTGGATAACTGTGATATTTTTGAATTAATATTTAATAATAATAAAAATTTAATTAATATAAAAAAAGTCAGTAATGCTTAGAAATAGTATATAGAGTGAGTTTATAATTTTTTGATAAAAGGAAGAATTTTATGATTGTTGTAGAAGTCGGTTTTAAATTAAATAAGAATATAAAATATTATGAAAAAATTTTATCTTCACATAATGCAATTAATAGATTTAATTGTAAAACGCATGATATATATTGGACTAATAAAAATCTTGAGAATATGACAGAGAATGAAATGAAAAATTCTTGTATTAGATTAAGAATTACAGAAGGATTTGGTGGAGTTGACTTTTCTGGTGTGTCAAAGATAAGTTATAGATTTCAAAATGCAGATAATTTCATCGTAAATAAAGACAATCAAAAAGAACTAACTTTAGAAGAAGTTAATGAATATATTAAGGAAATAGAAAATAATGGATATATCAAAGTATTTGATACTTCTAAAGTTGATTATCAGTATTCTATTGGTGATATGAAGTCTAGAATACAATTACAAGATATTGAAAATGTTGGACTA
>JAQXQC010000029.1 GCA_029100965.1 Bacilli bacterium
TAACGTGTTGTCCACGAATAATATACTAAATTTTCATATAAATTATGCATTTTTGTCCACAATCTTAAATTTACGTGGACAAAATGTGGACAAATAGCCATTTTTGAGTGTTTTTTACGTGGACAAAATCCTCGCAAACCCAATACTCACCGCTACTTACCACAGCATTGTTTATATTTTTTCCCTGAGCCACATGGACAAAGATCATTTCTACCAACTTTAGTACTTTTACTTTGTATTTTTTTAGTTTCTTTTCCATCATTAGTAATTGTTTTTTTCACAACTTCTTTTCTTTCTAAATTTTGACGAATCTCAGCCTTCATCAAATAAATAGAAACTTCCTTATTAATCTGAGTCAACATCTGATCAAATAACTCATACCCTTCCATAGTATAAGCTTGAAGAGGATTCTCATTAGCATATCCTCTAAGACCAATACCTTCTCTCAACTGACTCATTGTAGAAATATGTTCCATCCAATGAGAATCAATTACCTTTAAAGTAATAGCCTTCTCAAACTCATCACGAATTTCTTCAGGAATATCTTCTAACTTCTCTTCATATTCCTTAATAACCAAATCACTAATCAAGTCAATTACATCAGCAGAACTCTTTCCTTTAATCTCTGATAAAGCAATTCGATTGGTACGAAGTAAATTCTCATTAACAGCCTCTAATATTTCTTCATAATCACGATCACTCAATTTATTAGTCTCAATCAAATGATCATTAACAATATCTGTTACATGATTTCTAAATAAAATTAATGTTTGTTCATGAATAGAATCACTATCCAAAATTTCATTTCTCTTACCATAAATAATCTCTCTTTGATTATTCATCACATCATCATATTGTAACAATTGCTTACGAATATCAAAGTTATTACCTTCTACCTTCTTCTGAGCACTCTCAAATGAACCCGCTAACATTTTATTTTGAATAACCTGATCTCCAGAAAAACCTAAGCTAGCAAGCATTCCTCGATATTTTTCAGAACCAAATCGTACCATCAAATCATCTTCAAAAGAAAGATAAAATTGTGTAAATCCAGGATCCCCTTGTCTACCAGAACGACCTCTTAACTGATTATCAATACGTCTAGATTCATGACGTTCTGTTCCAATAACACATAATCCACCAAGTTCAGCAACACCTTCTCCTAACTTAATATCCGTACCACGACCAGCCATATTTGTAGCAATCGTAACCGCACCTTTCTCACCAGCATGAGCAATAATTTCAGCCTCTCTAGCATTATTCTTAGCATTCAATACTTCATGAGGAATCTTTTTTTTACGAAGCATATCACTAATTAATTCACTAGTCTCAATAGCAATCGTACCAACCAAAATTGGTTGACCTTCCTTATGTCTTCTTTCAATTTCATTAACAATAGCCTTATATTTCCCTTCTTTACCAGGATATAATAAATCAACAGCATCCTCACGAATAACAGGCTTATTAGTAGGAATACGAATAACAAACATATTATAAATATTCATAAATTCTTCTTCTTCAGTTTTTGCCGTACCAGTCATACCAGACAACTTATGATACATTCTAAATAAATTCTGAAAAGTAATCGTTGCTAAAGTCTTTGTCTCTTGTTCAATAGTAACTCCTTCTTTTGCTTGAATAGCTTGGTGTAAACCTTCAGAAAAAGCACGTCCCTTCATCAAACGACCAGTAAATTGATCAACTATAATAATTTGATCTTCCTGAACAACATAATCAACATCTTTATGCATAAAATAATTTGCCCTTAAAGCCTGTTGAATATGATGGACTAGTGAAGTATTATCAATTCCATATAAATTTTTTAAATGAAACTTCTCCTCTGCTTTATGACTACCTTCATCTGTTAAATTAATACTTCTAGTTTTCTCATCCATAATATAATCTTCATTCTCAACAAGACCCTTAACAAAATGATCAGCTTCAATATAAAGATTTGCCGATTGAGCAACACCACCAGAAATAATAAGAGGAGTTCTAGCTTCATCAATTAAAATAGAATCCACTTCATCAACAATACAAAAATTAAGTTCTCTTTGCACCCTATTTTCTTTTTTCACAACCATATTATCTCTAAGATAATCAAATCCAAGCTCATTATTTGTTGTATATAAAATATCACAATTATAAGCTTCACGTTTTTGACTAGGACTTAAATCTCTTAAATTAAGACCAACAGTAAGACCTAAAAATTTAAAAATACTTCCCATCCATTCAGAATCTCTAGAAGATAAAAATTCATTTACCGTAACAATATGAACCCCTTTACCATCCAAAGCATTCAAATAAGCAGGAAGAACACCAGTTAAAGTTTTACCTTCACCAGTCTTCATCTCCGCAATATTACCATAATGAATAGCAAGCCCACCTAATAATTGACAATAAAATGGTTTCATTCCAACACAACGATAAGCAGCTTCACGACAAACAGCAAATGCTTCTACTAAAATATCTTCCAATGTCTCTCCCTTAGATAAACGTTCCTTAAAAATTTTAGTATACTCTCTCAATTCATCATCAGAAAGTTTAGAAATTTCTTCATCCAAAGCAACAATCCCATCAGCAATCTTTTTAAACTTCTCTAAATCTTTATATTCATTATCAAATAACTTCTTAAATATTTTTAACATTCTATCATCTCCGTAATATGTATTTTAGCAAAAAATCATCTAAATTACCAGTATTTAGTCATAAAAACTAAGAAAAAGAAACTAATTTTAGTCATTAGTTTCTATCACACCATAATTTCCATCTCTTCGTTTATATAAAATATCAATTTCATTTGTATGAACATCTTTATAGATAAAGAAATCATGTCCCAATAACTCTAATTGTAAAATAGCCTCTTCCTCACTCATTGGTTTCAATTCTAATTGTTTTCTTTTCACAATCTTATTTCTGTATTCTTCTCCTTCAGATAATTCATAATCAAAGTTAAGAACCGTTTCATTTTTCTTGATTTGCTTTTTTAACTTTGACTTAGTCTTTCGAATTTGTCCCTCCAACTTATCAACAACTAAATCAATTGCAGCATACAAATCATCTTTTGTTTCTTCGCCACGTAAAGTATACTTATCATAAGGAATAGTTACCTCAACTGACTGATGTTTTCCCTTAACCTTAACTAAAACATTAGCCACAACATCATCTGCTTTAAAATACTTATCAAGCTTTGAAATCTTTGTTTCAACATATTCTGAAATAGCAGACGTAACCCCAATTTTTTCTCCTCTTATCGCACATTTCATATTATCACGATCCTTTCTTACCAACATTATAGCATGAAATATTTTCTTTGTATACAAATTATTTAAAATCACACAATTTCCCTTAATTAAAAAAGAAGATACTTAATCCTCTTCATTGAAACAAATATATGAATTTAATTTAATATAAGAAATATCATCAAATATTTCCTCAAAAACATCATCTAAAATAACCTTATATGGCACCTTTACCATCTCCTTTAGTAAAGGATACCACATCTAAAAATAACTTTCATCAAATTCGACAAACAATATCAAAATAAGACATCAATCTGTTTCATCATCAACATAAATTTTTATTGTACCAATAAATCCTTTATTCTGATACCTATTATCTAAATTTTCATAATCAACATATAAAGCTAAAGCAACTCTATTTCGACTAGAAGCTTCTATCGTTCCTTCATAAATAATATAATTAGTAACTCCATCACTATCAATCCAAGAATTTTTATCCAACTGCGTAGCCGAAATGTAATTATCTCCAACAGTAGCTTGAAACTTTACAAATTTAGGAGCCAATCTAGAAGTATTATACTTTGCATAGTTATTAACTTCTTGAATAGTAATTCTAAGTTTCTTACTCTTACGATTTTTATTTTGAATAATAAAAACAGTATCTTCTACATTTTTAAAATCATTATATTTATTCTCTGCTTCATTAATATAAATACCTTCTCCAGCATTAATACTACCATGTCCAGGACTACTAGGCGTAGAACTATTATCAATTTCTCCTGTTGACTTAAATGTTAATTTATCTGTATCAATAATATAACTACTTCCATTAGAACGAATAACTTGAGATTTACCATTAGAAAAATTATATACCTTTTCCCCATCAGTAGTAAATTTCTCACTAGTTTTATTTGCGCCCTCAAAATTACTACTAATATTTTTTTTAGAATCGTAAATAATATCATCATTATCTTCAATATATTCTCTTCTACCATCTGGATAAACAACAACAGCAGCACCATTATCAAAATAAATTACTTGCTTACCATCAGAGCAATTCTTAGTAGACACAGAAAAACCATAATCATTAGTAGAAATTTCATATAAAGTTTTGCCTTTTAATAAAATATCTCCACTTCTTTTCACATAAAGGGTATTTCCTTTACTATCAGTAATAACAGCAGCACCATTTTCAAAAACAGTAATTGTATTACCATCTTTATAACTCTTTTCTCCTAAAACGCCAAAAGAATTAAAAGAATCATATGAAATACTATCTCCATTCACAGCAACTTCAGTATTTTTATTGACTACATATTTTTTTCCATTACTAATAACATAATTACTTTTATCTGTATACTTAACATAATTTTTATAATTATTTTTTGCTAAAGCTACCCCAGATGGAGATGTATTAACAAATAAAACTCCATTATCAGTTTTAATATTATTGCTATCCCTAACAAATATCGTCTTAGCATTTAATACAACTTTAGCCGTTCCATCAGTATAATAAGTAATATTTACTCCATCTTTCAAAGTAGTAGTCGAAGCTTCAACCAAAACTTTCTTTACATTTTTATCAATTTTTCCAGACTTATCAATACCATAAGAGCCATTATCTTTAGGAAAAATTCGATAAATCTTCCCATTATCATCTCCCTGACCTTTAACGATAACAGCCGTTCCATCAGTATAAAAATCAATAACACTACCATTTACTAACATAACACTCTCAACCAATACAACAACACCATCTGCTCTTGATTCTTCCCCCAATAAATCTTTTTTTACATCATCATCTTTTATATCAGGATTATTATTACTATCAATTTTATCACTACCAGAAACATAACTAATATCATAATTATTACTACCTCTTAAAAGAGAAAAAGCAAAACCAACCGATAACAATAAAGATAAAATAATCACAGTAGCAATAGCAATTAAAAAAAACTTTTTATGACGAATAAAGAAGAGAAGAAAAGGATTTTTTGTTTTCTCTTCTTCAATAATAATCTTCTTCTTTTTTTCATCTCTTTCTCTTAATTTAAATATATTAGTTTTCATTTTATCACTTACTTTTCTTATTTTTGAACAGTTATACTTTTATATTTTTTCTTTTTCAAGCCTTTTATCAATTTAACAACATCATATGATACAACAGTTAAACAAGGAATTAAAATAACAATAATCCATCCACCATCTGATGCTAAAAATTCTTGTAAATAACCTAACTTAGGAATTTTCAAAATAACTTTACCAAAAATATTATTCTGTGGAACTAAAGCACTATCAGCAACATTGTTATTATCACCCTGTGTTTGGAAGGAATAAGATTTTGTCTTATTATCATACTCTTTTTTGATAATTCTGTGAGTAATAATGGTATTTAAAAATCTAGTATCAGCAGAAGCAAAAGTAATAACATCTCCAACTTCCAAATTAGAAGGATCCACCTTTTTCGTAACAACAACATCATATACTTGTATCTCAGGTAACATACTTCCTGTTAAGACAACATAAGCATTAAAAGTAGGTGAACTATAATCCCCTTTAGCAGCCCGTATTTTAATATCCAAAACATATACAAGCAAAGCAACACCAACTAACAATAGCCAAATAAATATAGCATAAGAAATAACACCTAAAACAAACTTTAACAATGGTTCTTTCTTCTTCTCTATTTTAACATCATAATGTTTAACTGTAGATAAATCAATCTTTTTAGCCACTTTATTCTGCTTATCATTTTCTACCAAATTTATTTTACCTAATGAAGAATAATTTTCTTCTAATTCATGATTATCAACAAAAAATGGACTAATAACTTCAGGCTTTTTTTCCACTTGTTCTTCATTTTTCTTTGGTAAATTTTCCCTTAAAAAATCACTTTGTTCTTCATCAGTATTTTTTAAATTCAAAGAAGTATCTTCCACATCTTTTTCATCATCATTTTGAAAAAATACATTCCCAAGATCTACACCAGAAGAAGAATTATCATCAGAAGAAGAAAAATCAATCACATTATTTTTTTTCTCTTCAGATTGACCAATTTCCTCAAAAAATGGATTACTACTCTCTTTCTCTTTCAAAGTACTCTCATTATTACCATTTTCTTCTTTTTTCAAAGAATCATCCAATTCAGGACTTTCTCTTTTCTCTAAATCATTTTCTTCAACCAAATTTTCCTCATCTAAAGAATTTTTGTTAGAAAAAAATGGATTGTCTTCTTGCTTATTATCAAAAGAACTTTTTTGATCAACAAATTGCTCTTTCTCTAAAGAACCACTATCACCAACAGACATCTTATCATTTAAAGATAAATCTTGATCAAAGAAAGGATTATCTAATGAAGAATTATCTATACTATTATCTTTAGAATTATCGCGAATATCGTTAAATAAAAACATTTTATCAGCAATAACCGCATCACTTTCCCTATCATCAATAGAATTTAATTTTTCAGTCTCATCATTCATCTCATCATTTAAATCATTAGATTGATTTTCAACAAAATCACTCTCAGCTTCCGAATGAAAAATATCTCCAAATCGAAAAGAATCAACTGCACCCTTTTCTTTATCATCATTCATATTTTCTTTAGAAATGTTTTTCTTTTCTTCAATTACTTTTTCTTCTCCTACATTTCCTACACTAGAAAAAATATCACTAGAAGAAAGAGAAGATTCTTTTTCAGTTTGAACATTATCTAACAAATTATCAAAAGTAATTTTCTTTTCTTGACTAGAATCATCATCTGATGAAATACTAGAAAATAAATCAGAAAAACTTTTATTATTCTTATCACCCATTTTTACTCCTCCTTAATTTAATTTCTGGGAAGCATCAACCTGAATAGTACCAGATAAATTTTTCTTCATCTCAGAATTTTGATTTTCTCCAGATTCTTTAATCCATATAATTAAAGTAAATTCTTCTGAAGAATTATTTTTTAATTCAATATTATTAGCAACAATAGAAGATGTATTTCCTTCTATATAACCATTAGATAATTCATCTCCACTAGCTCCATAAATAGAATACATCAAAGTCCCACTAGAAAACTCATTAGAATTAATATTAATCTTAATTTGCAACAAACTATCCAAACTACCAGTATTTTTAACTCTAAAAGTATTTTTATAGACATTCTTTTCATCAGTAACTTTAGGATTATCCACTGGATACAGATAATTACAATCAATAATATCTCCAGATAAATATTCAACGGACAAAGTACCAGTATAAACAGCACTTGTTCCTTCTTTTTGACTAAAAATAAAAGTATATAAAGCAAAAGCTGCTCCAACAATTACGGTAATAAAAGTCAAAATTAATATAACAATGTAGAAAAAATCTTTTCTATTTGCATGACCCTCCAAACTATCACCGCCTCTATTATAATATTATCAAAAAAAAGAAAAAAAAGCAATCAAAAATTGCTTCTTCAATAGATTACTCCTTACCAGTAATTTTACCATTTTCATATTCACCAGTATCTACACCACCACTAACTTCAATAGATACCGTTCCTTCAAAAGTTTTACCTTGCTCGTCTTGAATTTCTCCAGTTTCTTCTAACCAAATAACCAACTGAAAAGTATGTTTTTTCTTATTTGTTACCTCTAAAGTATCACAACGAGAAGTATCATCTTTCGCTTTGCTCTCAAAATCAGAACTAAGGCCAGATAAACATGCAACTGGATTCAAAGTTCCTGTAATTTCCCCATTGTCCCCTTTAATATCTTCAGGTTGTTCAAATTTATTAAAACCAACCCCAGTAAAATCAGTATTATCTGGATTAGTATCCATAGTAGTAAAATTACTTACAAGAGTATGTTTATCAACTATTCCTATACCAAATTTATCTTTTAAAGTTTTACTACTATCATTTGGGTCAGCTTTCAAATCAACTTCATACAAAACATAACTTAAATTGGCAAAACTATTATTATTAACTTTAATAGAAGCCAATATCGGCGTTTTTTCTCCTTCAGCACCATCACTAATTACTGAAAATTGATATACATAACAAACTTCTTTTCCTTTGGCATCAACACATCTACGATTAACATCATTACGATATACATCATAATCAGTATCCATATCTCCATCAGTATCTGGATTGTACTCAGTAGCTGCCTTATGATACTTCTTTAACGCAACTTGTTGTGTAGCTGGAATTAAATTACTTGCTTTTATTTCAGTACCACCATCATAAGTAATACTTACATAAGCAGATTTAACTGTTACATCATTTTCTTTACTTCTAGCAGTAGCAGAAAAATACGCAAATGTCGCCCCCAATATAGCAATTAACAAAGTAGCTAATCCAATAACCAAATTAAAAGTATTCGTTTTATTATTAAATTTTTCTCCATTGTTAGGATTAATAGCATTCTCATTCATATTATCATTTCCCATACAGCTATCCTCCTCTACTATCTTACTACTTAATAATAGCAAATATTAAATTAAAAGTCAATTCAATTAAAACAATCCTAAAAACTTTTTTCATCAATAAAATCAATAAAAATTACTAATTAAAAATTATTTTAAAACTTTACAATAAACAAAAATACTAATAAAGATTATTTTTCTATAAAATTTAAAAATAACAAAAAAATAAATTCTCAAACAAAAACATACCCCAAAAATTTGAGATATGTTTTATTTAAATATAAATTAATTTTTATTATTGTTGTGACTGTAAGTTACCTTTTGTTTCTTCATTTACTAAGCCAATAGAACCACTAACACCAGTAGAACCATCACCAGAACTAATTATTACTCGACCAGTAAACTCTTTTGAAGCATCTGTTTTGGTTTGATCACTCTTAGCATTTTTAATATATAAAACAAGAGCAAAAGTCTTTGTTTCACCACCAGAAATTTCAATATCGTCCGAAACTTTTGTTGTCCTATTTTTAGTAGTCTCTTCATCATCTGTTCCAGTATTAGCTTCGTTTCCTTCTGAATCAACAGTAGGTACTAATAAACGATCAATAGCAGGTTTTTTAACAGAAGTTCCTTCACTAGCATTTTGAGATTCTATATATTTTAATAATGTTTTAGTAACTCCCTTACGATTAATAAATATAGGTGAATAAACATCTGGATGTTCAGTTGATGCATTACCTTCTAAGTTAAGAACTTTACTATCGCCATCTATTACACTAATCAATCCCTCTGCAACATCACTATCTTTAGTTCTAAATTTAGGGTCTGTTAATCCATTGTTATTTTCTGTAGAATCATAATCTGCTTGATTATCATTATCTAAAGAAACTTCATATGCCATCGCATTCAAACTTGCAAATTGATTAGTTTCACTAACAACGTTTAAAGAAACTGTTTGAGGAGAATTTGCATCATTTTTTACTTGAAAAACATATACACTACAAATAGAGTTTCCAAAATCATCTTTACATAAACCATTCTTTAAAGATGTATATGTTTTTTCACCAGCCGCTTCATCATCAGCCTTAATAGTAGTATCATTTTGATTTTCAAAAGAATACTCTGTAACTTCTGTATCCGCTGGAATTAAATCATTCTTCATCCAACCACTTTCGTAACTAATATATTTTAACTTCAAAGTAGTAGATCCAGTCTTTACAGAAGAATTAGCACTGTTTGTGGTAGCAGTAAAATATGCGAATGTTGCTCCAACCGCCATAATAATGAAAGTTGCAACAGCAATTACTGCATAAAATAATCCTCTCCCTTTATTTTCACTAACAACTTGTCCTTTTTCCCCTTGTATATTTTTATTATCCACTTCTATCTCCTCCTTATATTATGTATTAAGTATAGCAAATAAGAAATCAAAAATCAATACTTTTTTAAGAGAATTTTTTGATGATCCAAAATAAAAAAAACAAGAAAAATAAAATCAAAATATCACCTACCTAAAAAGTATTTCCTTTAATATCAAAGCATAAAATCCATTTCTTAAAAAAATAGCCAAAAATTCAGTAAAAAAATAAAATTCTTTAAAATTCTATTAATCAAGTATAAAATATAGTGTAAAAAAAGAACATAATTTTTTTCAATAATTTCAAAAATAAAAATATCATAAAATCAAAAAAGCGGTTCTTCGAAATTCAGTGGACCTGAAAATCACATCTAAATATTAGGTGTGATTTTTATTGCATTTTATTCTTTTAAAATTCCTAAAGAATATCAAAACTAAACTACTTTTTATAAAGAGTCTGTAAATAAATTTATAACAATTTTTTTGCTAGGTCCATCGAATTTCGAAGAACCAAAAAAGCCCTATTTTCTATCAAGAAAACAAGACTTTATTAAACTTTTTTATTTTATTCACTATCTACATTTTACTCATAAATAGTAAATCTTACACCGTTTTTAACATTTTCAATGGTAATATCATAGTCAAGTAAGTGTAGAGTCTTACGAACTATCGATAACCCCAATCCAAAGACCCCTTTTAAGCCTTTTTCATATGGAGTGAATATATTATTTAATACATTTTCATCAATATTCTCACCATCATTAAATAATATAATTTTTTTATTTTTTACCGTAATCTTAACCTCTTTTTTAGCATATCTCATAAAGTTATTCAAAATATTATCAATAATGGCTTCCCACATATCGGCACTTCCACGAAATATTGTGCTCTTTTTGTCAATATCTAGAACAAACTTAACATCAGGCCGAGACATTTTAAATTTATCAACTGCTGCATGAATTGTCAAGGATACATCATACTGTTCCTTTAAATTATCTCTTCGCTCTGACAAATAATTTAATTTATTTAAATATAATAAGGAGTGAACTTTAATTTCTAATTTTTTTAATTGTTCTTTCATGACTTTCATCGTTTCAGCTTCCGTCTGAATACCATCATCATATGCTTCCAAATAAGACATCATTACCGTAATAGGAGTTTTAAAATCATGGGAAATATTTTGATACATCTGATTTTTATATTCTTCCTGTTCACTCAAATACGTATGCATATCACTAACCGCCCGATCAAGCGTATATAATTCATCACTATATCTCGTATCAGGCTTATGATCATAATTCTCATTCGTAATATTATCAATCTTATCCTTTATCTTCTTAATCCTAACCACCAAATGATTCGACCAAGCCAAAATAAAGAATGAAACAAGAACAAAAGAAATTCCAATAACCCGAAAAATAATCATCAAAATAGACTTCTTCATTCGACTAATATAACTATCATTAGTAATTGCTATCTTAATCTTACCATTGCTAACAGAAGTAACATAATAGTAAGTATTTCTTTTATAAATAAACTTACCGCTCTCTTTCGTTAAATCAAAACGAGAAAGTAATTTATCCATATCCTTAATATCAATAATATCACTTAAATTATCTGATATACTAACTGTATTCGAAGAAACAATATATAAATAAGCAACTTCCGTATTTACAGTATTTTCATTAATATCATCTTCATTATGTAAAAAACTAAGAGGTTGCCTCAAATAATTATAAACATTTGTTTCATAAATAGGAATCAATTTATTAGGTAGAATAATTCCAAGAGACACAACCATTATCCCCAAAATAATCATCCAAACAACGAAAAGCTGTTCCCGTAAATTACTCTTTGTCATGTCAACCTATACCCATACCCATAAATTGTATTAATATTAATATCAGGCATTTTCTTTCTAAGTCTTCTTACCAAATCATCTACCACACGATCATTACCAAAATAATCACTTCCCCAAATAATATTCAAAATATCATCTCTAGAAAAGGACTTATTTTTATTGGTAACAAACATATACAACAAATCAAATTCCAATGTTGTCAAAGTAATCTCAACTTCTCCTTGACTAACACTTCTCTTATCTAAATCAATTGTATAACCATCATAGACAATTTTTTTATTATCCTTAGAATAGACCCTTTTTATCATATTATTAACCCTAAGCACTAATTCCTTAGGAGAATATGGTTTTGTAATATAATCATCACTACCTAGTTCTAGTCCTATAATCTTATCCAAATCCTTATCTCTAGCAGAAGTAAATATCACTGGCACTTCCTCATTCGTTTCACGAATCTTCTTCAAAATATCATAGCCACTAATATCCCCACCTAGCATAATATCTAGTATCCATAAATGAGCATCTATATCAGTATTTTCTATTGCATCTTCCCCATTTAAATAACTAATAACCTGATAACCAGCTTTTTCTAAATAAGCCTTAATTAAAGAATTTAAATCTTTTTCATCTTCTACTAAAACTATCGTCCTCATCACATCACCACATCCAAATTCTAATTATCTAATTAACTCTTTACCTTTCTATTTTCATCTACCACCTCGCTAACTGATTTCATTCTAAACAAAGATAATAGAATAAATATCAAAACATTATGTTAAATTATGGTAAATATTTTTTCAATCAAAATACTAATACAGTCCTTCCTTTCAAAAAAAGAAAACTAAAAATCACACCTGTTTCTTAAAATTACGAATTTTTTCTAAAATCTTAATATATTGTGCCAAATGCTTCCACTCATCATCCATCTTCAAAGAAAAAATAGTCTTATCAAAAATCCCCTTCTTTTCATTATTAAAACCAATTAAATAGCAAATCACAATTTCATACTTTTTTCTAATATCATGTATAAATTTTTCAGCCTCATCAGCATAAGTAATCGTATAATTATGATTAAGAATCTCCTTACCATCCATAATATCTTTATCAATGTCTTTAATATCAATCTCATTCCATTTTTCCATAATCAATCTTTGATTATCAGAATTAATTTCAACAAAACTATTAATCGGTTTCTCGTGAACTTTCTTTACCAAATCCTCTAACTTCTCTTCCTTTAACGGTTTATCCTCTAATTGTTTATCTTCTGTTTCCGAAGAATTCTCTTCATTTTTCAAAGAATCTTTCTCCTCTACTACTTCATCTGCAGAAGTATTTTCTTCCCCTTCATCAGAAATATTTTCCTCATTCATCTTACTCAAAGTCTTTAAAACTGACATTTTCTTTTTTTCCTTCTTAGGATAAACCTCCTGCTTCAAATCCAATATTTTCTGTTTATTTTGCTCACTTATTTTTTCTAATTCCTCAGAACTAAACGCATATTCGGCAACTGAAGGATACCCTTTAGAATTCTTAGTGAATTTATTTTTCACTTTATCAACAAATTTATGAATTAAATTATTATCCTCCATAAAACCACCACACCTATATCTTAACACAATAACTTCAATAATACAAATAATTTCTTTATCGAAAAACCATTCCCCTAAAAGGAAAAAACTGTTATAATATAAACAAAAGTAAAAGGAGAAAATCAAATGACCAAAAAGAAGAAAAAACAAAAATTACCCAAAGGAATAAGTATTTTACTAATCATTGTTGCTATCTTTTATAGCTTATATGAAAAGGATAT
>JAQXQC010000030.1 GCA_029100965.1 Bacilli bacterium
AAAAAAGAAATACTTAATACAAATAGTTGGCAAGAATTAATTGAAAAAGTAAAAACAAAACGCTATACCTATAACAAAATAAATCGTATGTTAGTACATATTTTAACATCATTTACCAAGGAAGAATCAAAAAAAATTAAAATTGATTACATAAAAATTTTAGGTTTTAATACATCTGGAAGAAATTACTTAAATCAATTAAAAAAAGAAATCAAAATCCCCATCATCACTTCTTATCAAAAAAATTTTTCTCAAACATTAGATTTAGAACATAGAGCATCATCTATTTATTACCTTCCAATCAATCAAAAGTTTATTTTAAACGAATATAATAAAAAACCTATCATAAAAGATTAGAAAATAAACTATCAACTTCACCATTATCCCCATTTAAAAAAACATTACTTAAAATATCAAAAGAATACTTTTCAAGACTTTGCCCATAATTTTTCACCCAAATAATAAAAATTTTAATTCTATCCATCTCTTTTTTTAAAACATAAAATTTTGAATCATCTCTCTTTAAACGAAAAATAAAGCGATAAAAAACATTAGAAACATATAAATCAAAAATTATACTATCTTTAACTATTGAAATATTATATTCCGAAACAAATTGAAGAGAAAAAATGTTTCTTAAAAAATTTTTTTGATTTTCTAAATTCAGATGCTCAAACAACCTCAAAAAATAAGTAGCATTCTTCATTAAACAATACCTCCATTAGATATAAAAAAGAATACTCATTTAGTATTAAGAAGTCAATCAACAAAAAGCAAATGTAGCATATATGGTTACATTTGCTTTTAACATTTACACCAACGTGTAAATCTAAATATTAAAATAAATTCTGAATAATCAATAGTGCATTACTACTATTAATAGCAATATGATATAAAAGATAGCCCAATAAAATTCCAATAAGAAAACATACAAACAAAATAACTAAGACAACAGCAATTGACATTGTTTCCTCATTTTCTATTTTTTCATCTTCGATTGCTTCTGCTTTGTCTAACGCTTCTTCAGACACATCATTTTTCTTAAATTCTTTTGTAGAAATTTTTCTTTTTCTAACTTTAAAATTATCTTCTTCAAAACTAGAAGATTCTTTTTTTTCAGACTTAAGTTTCCTACTCTTTATCTTTAATTTTGTTTCAGATTGATTTACTTTTTTTTGCTTTTTTTGTCCTGCTCTAGGTGAACCTTCAAAAGAAATTGTTCCCCTTTTCACTGCACTCTTCTTATTCGAAACTTCCTTATCAAAAGAAATATTTAATTTTTTTCCTTTTAACTTCTCTCCCACTTTTCCAACTCCTCTACTATAATTTATATTATATCACTAATCATAAAAATTCCAAATTTTTTAACTAAGTTTTATAATAAAATCATAAATTTTACATTTTACAAAACTATCAAGAAAAATCAAAAAATCTATCCAAAACTCAAAATAACAAAAATTTATCCTATTCATCATCACTTAATTTTTGATAGTATCTATACCTTTTCATCGCATTATCTTTCTGATCAGCTAAAATAGCATCCGCTTCCTTAGGATTAATTCTTTTTAAATTTAAATAGCGATTTTCTCCTTCTAAAAAAGTATCATATAAAGAGAAATCCACTTTTTTACTATCTAGATAAAATTTTCCCTTCTCTGGAGAATATCTAAATATTGGGAAATATCCGCATTCGGTTGCTAAATGACTATCAACTAAGCTATATTCCATTCCCTTTTTGATTCCATGTTCAATACATGGAGAATAAGCAATAACAATACTAGGACCATCATGTTCATCAGCTTCTTTTAGTACACGCAAATATTGCTCTTTATCATAGCCAATATTAACACACGCAACATAACAATTAGGATAACACATAGCAATCCTTGCCAAATCTTTTTTATAACTTTGTTTTCCATGAGAGGCAAATTGAGCAACAACACCTTTATGACTAGATTTAGATGCCTGACCTCCTGTATTAGAATATACTTCTGTATCTAAAACTAAAATATTAATATTATCATTTCTAGAAATCACATGATCAATACCACTGTATCCAATATCATAGGCAAAGCCATCTCCCCCAACAATCCACATACTATTAGGAACGATATAGCTAGCATATTTCTTTAATTCTTTATGTTTTTCAAAATCAATTTCCAATAAAACATCACGACAAATATTCACATCATTAAAATTTTCTAACCATTTCGTAAATAATTCTCTATCTTTATTCAAATTATCTTTCATATATTGATAGACTTTTCTTCTAGAAACTTCAATTCCTTTATAAATACCAAGACCAAATTCAGCATTATCCTCAAACAAACTATTTGCCCAAGCCACTTTATAAGGAAAAGAAGGTACACTAGCCCCATAAATAGAAGAACAACCCGTTGCATTAGCAATCATTAATCTTTCTTGAAAAACTTGCGTTAAATTTTTTAAATAAGCAGTTTCCCCACAACCAGCACAACTACCACTAAACTCAAATTTTGGAGCAATAAATCCAGTATTTTTAACATTTAAAATACTTTTCTTAAAACTTCCATTAATATTATTTTCAACTAAATAATCAAAATCATCTTGACTAAATTTATCTCTATCATAAGGAACCATTTCAATAGCTTTGTTTCCTAATTTACCAGGACAAGTCTGATAGCATAAACCACATCCAGTACAATCTTTATAAGATACACCAATAGCGTATTTTACGTCTCGTGGAAAAATAGAATCAACAGCGTCCACTTCATTATCATTCTTATCTAACAAAAATGGTCGAATTACACCATGAGGACAAACAAAAGCACATTGATTACATTGAATACATTTATCACTCTTCCAACATGGAACTCTCTCCGCAATATCTCGTTTTTCTCTCCAAGTATTTCCTCCTTCAAAAACACCATTTGCCTTATCAATAAAAGAACTAACTGGTAAAGCATCTCCTTTCAAATGACGGATAATCTCATCATCAGATAAATTCTCATCATCAAAATAAACTAAATTTTTCCATTTTTTATCAACATTTATTTCTTTCAATTCAGAAAGGGCCATATCAACTACTCTATTATTTGCCTGAACAACAGAAGCACCCTTACTTAAAAATCTTTTCTCATTAGACTCTTTCATAATAGATAAGTATTTTTTTCGTGAAAGAACCTGAATAAGCTCAAAGATACAAACTTCCATACAAGTACTAATTTTATCTCTTAATCCTAATTGATTAACTAATCCATAGGCATCAATAACATAAAACTTAATATTCTTTTTTGCCAATAAATACTTCACTTTATTAGGTAAACTCTTAACTAAATCATCTTCTGATAAAGAAGTATTTAAAAGAAGCGTCCCACCAGTTACAATATTATCCAAAATATCGTATTGATATATATAATTATCTTTACTAACTACAACAACCTTAGCATTTTCTACATAATATGGCTTATGAATAGATTTATCACTAATACGAATATGACTTCTAGTAACTCCACCACTCTTCTTAGAATCATATTGAAAATAGCCTTGTACATAATTTTTAGTATTATCACCAATAATTTTGATTAAATCTTTGGAAGTAGAAACCATACCATCAGAACCATAGCCATAAATTAATAAATTCATTCCATCTTCTTCCAAATGAAATTTTGAATCAATTTTCAAACTAAGATGTGTAACATCATCACAAATACCAACAGTAAAATTATGATGCACCTTTCTACTTCCTAGAAAATCAAAAACAGATTTAATTTGTGCAGGAGTTGTATTTTTAGAAGAAAGACCATATCTTCCTCCAACAACTAAAATATTCTTATCCTTAAGTAAATTAGCAACATCCATATATAACGGTTCTCCATAACTAGTTGCATCTTTAGCTCTATCTAAAACAGCAACCTTCTCCACAGATTTTGGTAAAACAGTCAAAAAATGTTTAGCACTAAAAGGTCGATATAGATGAACACAAACAACACCATAATTTCCTCCATTTGCATTTAAATTTTCCACTACTTCACGAATCGTATCAGTAACACTACCCATAGCAACAATTGCCATCGTAGCATTTTTACTACCATAATAGTTAAATGGTTGATAATCTGTACCATTTAAATCATTAACTCTTTTCATTACATCACTAACTACTGAAATAGCATTATCATAGTAAGTATTTCTAGCCTCTGTATGTTGAAAGTAAATGTCTTCATTTTCTGCAGTTCCCCTTGTAGTTGGATAGTTAGAATCCATAGCATTTTCTCTAAAACGAAAAACAGCTTTCTTATCCAATAACTTAATCACGCGATTTTCATCCATCAAACGAACTTTATCTATTTCATGGCTAGTCCTAAACCCATCAAAAAAATGAACAAAAGGTAAACTAGATTCAATTGCTGATAAATGTGCAACAACAGCCATATGATAAGCTTCCTCCACATTACTAGAAGCAATCATACATACCCCTGTTCCCTTTACCGCATAAACATCTTGATGATCTCCAAAAATACTAAGAGCATGCGTAGATAAACTACGTGCTGCCACATGGATAACTCCAGGAAGCAATTCTCCAGCCATCTTATATAAAGTAGGAATCATTAACAAAAGACCTTGACTAGCCGTAAAAGTAGTAGATAATGCCCCACTCTGTAAAGCGCCATGAACAACAGCAACTGCCCCAGCCTCCGACTGCATTTCAATGACATCAACAACATTTCCAAAAGCATTCTTTTTTTCATGTGAAGCATACTCATCCACATGTTCTGCCATAGGAGAAGCCGGTGTTATTGGATAAATTCCACATACTTCGCTAAATAAATATGCTATCCTACTAACTGCCTCATTCGCATCCATTGTCTTATACTTAACCACATTTATCCCTCTTTCCCATAAATTTCTTAATCTAATTATAATTCAAAACAATAAACATTACAAGCAACAAAACTTAACATTTTTCTACATTTATAATACTTATAAATATTTTTACTTATGTAAAAGAAAAAAACAAAAATTTTAGAAACAAGTATTTATAGAATCTAACTTTAATATCTATGCTACTTCTTCATACTCAATAACATCACAAACAACATAAACCAAAGGATCATTTTTAGCAGTAGCAAAACATAACTTTTTTTCTCCTTCAAAATTAATATAATCTAAAAAACACTTATTAATATATTCCCAAGAAGAAATATTTTTACCCATATATTCACAAACACCATAACAAACTAATTTTAGATGAACTGTATTCGTTTCATAAGTTTTTCCTTTTAGAACAGGTTTACCAGACCATACAACATCTAACAGAAACTCAATTTTAGAATTCACAATATCATAATAAATATTAACAATATAGCTATCATGAAAATCATGATAATATTGCAAAAACTTATCAATATTCTCTTTACTTAATTTTTTCATATCATCTCATCCCCATAATTAATATAATAACATAAATTTTTGATTAATATTATCAGTTCGTATAAATCGTATAAATTTAAATTTTTTTCATAATAATTTAATTTTTCAAGACAAATGAAATAAAATTTGATATTATTAATATAGTAAAGGAGTAAGAAGTTTAATGGATTTTGATAGAACATTCACAATAAAAATGAATGATGGAAAAGAAATAAAAGCAAATATAATAGTAAATTTTGAATATGCCACAAACAAATATTGTATATATAGCATAAATACTAAAGATGGTGCTAATTTATATTGTGCAAGAAATATAGATGGTAATTTAATAAAAGTAACTAACCCTGAAGAACAAGCATTTGTTAATACGGTAGTAGAAAAAATAGTAAACGCAATTAAAGAAAGGTAGATAATATATGGAAAATAATACAATTAATTTAAAAGATGAATATGGAAATAATTTGGAAGGAAAAGTAATAAACATAATAGAGATAGATGGAATAGAATACCTACTATACTCTGTCAGTATCTCCTCTGAAGAAGACAGTTTATATGTTAAGAAAATAATAAAAAATGAATATGGAGAAGATGATTTAGTAGATATCACAAAAGAAGAAGAAAAAGAAAAGGTCTCTAGTATCATAAGAGAATATATAAATAGTATAGAGTAGGTGATAACATTGAATATTGATAATGAAGTTTTTATTAATGCATTTCAAAAAGAAATGATTAGATCGAATAATAATTCTGAATGGTGGAAAAATCATTTAGGTGAACAAATTAATAATTTATTTGGTAACAGTTTAGAACAAAGCACAAAAGATGCAATTCTAAGTAGTGCTAAAGCTTTTATAGAAAGTGGAACATTAACAAAAACACAATATTTTTATCAAACAAAAGAAATAAGCGATAAAAAAGAAATATTTGCCTCAGCTAAATTAAATGAAAAAAACCATATTTTTAATATTATAACCCCTGAAGACAAAGAATCTTTAATTAACAACAATGAACATATAAAATTAAATGATTTATATAAGATTTTAACAGCACAAGAAATAGAATATGAAAATAAAAAAGAAATAGCTAATCTCCTAGATTTTCAAAAAATAACAAGTTTAAAAAAGAACTATCCTGATTTAGAAAAAATGTTAAAAGAATGGTTAGGAAAAAAATACGAACAAATTTTCCCACCAAAAAACAATTCTCAAACCACCAATCCAAATATAATACAACAAAATAATAAAAAAAGTGTAAATCAAAATGAATTACTTACTAAATATAATACTGCACAAAATAAAATAGATTTTTTCAATTCTATTACAACAATGAATGAAAAACAAACCTTATTTAATCAACTACCTCAAAACGAAAAAAGAGAAATTTTAAACAACACAAATACAACATTTTTAAATTACTTTTATAGTAATGCAAAAAACAAAAAAGAATTACTTGATCTAATGACTACAGAAACATTACAAAGCATTTATTATTTATCATCAAACGAAGATAAAAAATTCATTTCTATTTATCTTAATTCAAACGAACGAGCACTATCTAATGAAGTCAATAAAAATATTCATAATATTGAAAATCAAAATCGAAATATAAACAATTATAATCAAAATATTATTAATTCTAAAAATAATATTATAAATCTAAAAAATAACAAAAAAGAAATAAAACTTAACATTAAAAATAGTAAAATAATAATAAAATCTCTTAATAAAAGAAAAGATAAATTAGAAAAAAAATTAATTAATACAGCTCTAAAACCAGAAAGCAGAATAGCATTTATTAACAAAAAAAGATTAGAAAAGATAAACAGACTTACTAATGAAATAAATTTCACTTCATCTTCTATCGAAGATACAGAAAAAGAAATAATCAATTTAAATAAAAACTTTGATAAAGCACAACAACAAATAGAAAAAGAGAAAGAAAGTATCAAAAAAAATAAACAAAATATTTCAGAATCATATCAAACGATAAAAGAAACTAGCAAAAAAATTAAAGAAACAAATATAAAAATTAAAGGATTGTCATCATTTCATAAACAACTAATTGGAAAAAAAGCCTATAATCATTCAATGAATAACATGATAATGACCGTACCAAAAAGAAAAATTGTTTCATTAAAAGATACACCACAATTAAAAAATACAACAATTATTACTCCTACTACAAAACAGCAGCCACAACCTACTATTCAAGCACAGCCACAGCCACAACCTACTATTCAACAACAAACAAAAAGTCCCAACAAAATTATTCAATTTTCTGATTATAGCAAAAAAACTCAACCTACAATTCAACAACAACCTAAACCTACTAATAAAGCTTCTACAACATCACAAAACCAACAAAAAGTAGAACAAGAATTTAATAACTTAGGAATAACATATAACTTTATTGACTTTATAAATAAAATACAAGAATCTAAATTTACTCCAGAAGCACTAACAAAATTATCAAAAACAGAATCACAAATAATACAATTATACTTTGAAGGACTATACTATCAAAAAATGGTTGAACTAATGAAACAGCAACAACAACAACTAGCAATGAGTGGAAAATCAAGAACATTATCAAAAGGATTCTCTAACATCATTATATTTATTTTATCATTAACAATTGTAACCTTAATAGGTATCTTAACATTTTTGATTCTAAAATAAATATTGCTTAAATTTTAAAATCACATTCCAATATGATGAATGTGATTTTTGCTATTATAATTTCATTTTTTCAAAATTAATCAAATTTTAATTTTTTCATTTAAATATTCTTCTTTCAAAATAGAATAACTGACTAAATCATTTAAAATTCCTTCCTTATCATACATTCTTTTTCGAAGAATTCCTTCTTTTTTCAAACCACATTTCTCCATAACCCTACCACTAGCAACATTATCTAAATAATGATCAGCATAAATAGTCTCTATACCAAATTCATCAAATAAAAATGCAATCACTCTTTTAAAACTCTCTGTAGCATAGCCATTTCCCCACCATTTACTACCATAGCAATATCCTACTTCCGCCGTATGATTTTTAATATCCAAATCAATAACACTAATTGCTCCAAACAAAGCATTAGTTTCTTTTAAAACAACTCCCCAACAATAAAAATTATCCTTTTTATATTTTTCTAATACATCTTTAATATACGAAATAGAATCTTCAATATTTTTATGGGTATTCCAAACTAAGTACTTTGATGCATCACTATCACTTCCATAATTATTAAACATATCTTTTGCATCATCTAAAGTAAATTTCCTTAAAATTAAACGTTCTGTCTCTAATTCCTTTGTCCCTAAATTATTCATCAAATCAACTCCAAAACAAAAATAGACTAAATAACTCTCTCCTCATTATTAAGTTCTTTATCTACTAATAATTCATGAATTTCCTCTTCTTCATTATTTAAATAAACTTCCTCGATTCTATCTACTCGACATCTCTCTGACAATAAAATTGCTTGAACCTTACTAACAGCATGCTCTATTTCATCATTAATTACAACATAATTATACTTAGTAACCTCATTAATTTCTTGATAAGCCCGTCTAAATCTAGATAAAATCTTATCAGCACTATCTGTACCTCGATTAACTAACCTTTTCCTTAATTCTCTCATACTAGGAGGCATAATAAAAATAAATATTGCATCAGGAATCATTTCTTTAACCTTTAAAGCACCTTGTATCTCAATTTCTAAAATAACATCACAACCATTATTTAACTTTTCTTGAATCTTATCTTTTGGTGTTCCATAATAATTACCATTATAAGTAGCATACTCTAAGAATATACCCTTTTCAATTCTATCTTCAAACTCTTCCTTAGAAACAAAATAATAACTAACATCAGGAATATCCCCCTTACGAATATCCCTACTAGTCATTGAAACAGATAGCCAAACATTATCAACTTTCTCTAATAATTCCTTAATAATTGTCCCTTTACCAGCACCACTAGGTCCACTAATTACAATTAAATTTCCTCGTTGTTTAGTCTTTAAAATATTATCCATACTACTCCTCCTCAAATATTTCATTTAATATAGCATAAAATTAACTATTAATCAACTCTATTATCAAAAAAGAAGAATCAGATAACAATTCTTCTTTAAATCATTAATTTTTAGGTACTAGCTTTTCCTTTCCCCCCATATACGGTCTTAATACTTCTGGAATTAATACACTTCCATCTTCTTGTAAGTTATTCTCTAAAAATGCAATTAACATTCTAGGTGGAGCAATAACAGTATTATTTAAAGTATGTGCAAACTCTTTTTCTCCATTTTCCTTTTTATATCTTATTCCTAGTCTTCTTGCTTGAGCATCTGTCAAGTTTGAACAAGAACATACCTCAAAATATTTTTTTTGTCTAGGACTCCAAGCCTCAATATCACAAGAACGATATTTCAAATCAGCTAAATCTCCAGAACAACAAACTAACTTACGAACAGGAATATCTAAACTACGGAATAACTCAACTGAATAATTCCACATCTTATCATACCAAGTTTCACTATCTTCTGGGCGACAAATAACTACCATTTCTTGTTTCTCAAATTGATGAATTCGATATACACCTCTTTCTTCAATTCCATGTGCACCTACTTCTTTTCGAAAACATGGAGAATAAGAAGTCATTGTAATTGGTAAATCTTTTTCACTCAATAATTGATCTTTAAACTTAGCAATCATAGAATGCTCACTAGTACCAATCAAATATAAATCTTCTCCTTCAATCTTATACATCATAGCATCTTTTTCTTCAAAAGACATAACACCATCAACAGCATCTCCATGAATCATATAAGGAGGAATACAATAAGTAAATCCCTTATCAATCATAAAATCTCTAGCATAAGAAAGAACAGCAGAATGAAGTCTAGCAATATCTCCCATTAAATAATAAAATCCAGCCCCACTAACACGACCAGCTGCTTCTTTATCTAAGCCATCAAATCGTGCCATAATATCAGAATGATAAGGAATTTCATAATCTGGAACAACTGGTTCCCCAAATCTTTGTTCTTCAACATTCTTACTATCATCCTCACCAATTGGAACATCAGGAGCAATTATATTTGGAATAGCCATCATTTTTTCTTTTAAAAGAATAGATAACTTCTCCTCTTCCTTCTCAATATCAACTAACTTTTCATTAATATCTACAACAACTTGCTTCTTTTCATTAGCCTCATCAACACGTTTTTCTCTAAATAAACTACCAATCTCATCACTAACTGTATTTCTTTGTTGACGAAGAGTATCTCCCTCAGCCTTCAATTCACGAACTCTTTTATCTAATTCAATAACTTCATCAACTAAAGGTAATTTCTTATCTTGAAATTTTTTCTTAATATTTTCCTTCACTTTTTCAGGATGCTCTCTTACAAATTTAATATCTAACATAAATATCACCTCATAATCACCATTATACACTAATAATGAAAATAAAGTCTATCTTTTTTCTTTTTTTCATTTAAAAATACTGATAAATAACTATTTTTTATTCATATTAATTTTATTAAATAATTTACTATTTTCTCTTTTACTAAACAATAAAATACAAGCATTAGATATTACAATTAAACTATCTGTAATCATACCAGTATAAGAACCAACAAAAAAGTCATAGATTATCCATAAAAAATAAGAAAAAAATCCTCCTATTACTACTACAAATTTATTAGAAGAAGTCAAACTATAACCATCAATAAAACTTGATATAACAGGAAATAAATCAAACAAAGAATGATAACTAAAATAAGATAAAATACCATAAAAAGGAATAGATAACAAAAATATAGGCTTATCTTTATCTGTTCGATAATATAGATAATCTCTTAATAACTCAAATAAACAAATAAAACTTCCATTATAAGCACCCAATAGCCAATAATGAAAAATAAACAAAGTAGTGGAAATTAATTGAAACAATAGCACTTTATTTGTATTTTTTTGATAATAACTAATAAATAAAATAATCCATGCAACAACATCTATTCCTTGTACAAATAAAAAATAATAATTCATAAATTAACAGCACCTCTCTTATTTTCATCTTATCACAGAATAATTATATATACTAGAAATATCTCAATTTTACTTGCATTATTAAAAAAAGCATATTAAAATTAAACTATACATAATAAAGAGGTGTTTTTATCATGTTCAATCAATTAATTAAAAATATCCAAAATAAATATAAAACGATGAAACAAGAAAACGACAACCTAGATAATTTACTAAACCAAACAACAACCTTCCAAAATCTTTTCCCCATCCCATTATTAAAAGACAATTATTTAGAACAAAGAATTTCTTTTATAAAAAATAATTGTCCCGATATTAATGAAGAAAAAGCAAAAATAATTTCCAATATTATTCCTATACAAGAAACATATCTAGAAGTATTTTATGCCAAAGAAATTATCTCCAATAAAGAATACTATCTTATCCCTACCAACAAATATCTTTGGGTAATTTCACAAACTTCCTATGGAGCATATTCCTATCAAAATCTTTCTTGTCAAGTAATTAAAAATAACCTAATGAGTAAAATTATCCTAATATTAAATGTATTATTGGAAATAAATGGTTCTAGTCAAAAGATAGAAGCTTTAATAAACATTATAAATGATAGTACTATAAGAAATAGTATCATTCAAGAAAAAACAAAATACTTATTAGGAATAACGCCAATCTATCAAAAAATAAATAAATTAAATGCTGGTCTTTCCATAGATAGTAACAATAATATTGTTTTTCATAATAAAGAAGATTCTATAAAATGTACACCAAATGAAATCACCAATTACGAAATATTATTAGATAACCAAGTCTACTTTTCAAAAAATTCTTCCTCAACTTCAACAATGACTTCTTTTAACATATCTTGTTTTCAAATAAATATTCGTATCACAACACCAAACAAAATATTCACCATCCCCATCCTAGAACCAAATTCCTTTGGAACAAAATATAATAATCATGACTCCAATTTTACTTATAGTATTAATTTTGCAAAAGAAATTATCTCTAAAATTCAAAGTCTAACAATTCAAAACTACTAAAAAAAGCGATAAACTATCGCTTTTTATTAATTATGATTAATAACTTTAGAATCTATAGATGTTGTAACATTAACAGCCTGAAGACCTTTTGGAGTTTCAATTAAATCAAAATTAACAAATTGTCCCTCAGATAAAGTTTTATACCCATCTTGCTTAATTGCTGAATAATGAACAAAAATATCTTCACCAGATGCATGATCAATAAATCCATATCCCTTTTCATTATTAAACCACTTTACTCTACCATTCATATCATTACACCTCTTTCTCTTACTTCTATAATAAAATTATAAAATAAGAAAAAATAAAAAACTAGTCCTATTAAACACACAATATCCGACAAAAAAATCAATTTCATCAAAGAAATTGATTTTTTCTATTCAATATTTACATTTAATATATCTAATATTCTTGTTAAATCAACTTTGGATTCAAAGAATATTTCTATTTTTTTATGATCAACCTTAACTTTTGTTCCTAAAATATCTCTAAGTTCTTCTTCAATATATTGATATTCATTTGCTTTACTTTGACGATTAATTGGAACTCTTTTTTCAACTTTTTCTTGGCTGGAAATATCTTCCAAATCACGAACACTAATATTATTTTGTACAACCTTTTTTGCTAATTCTTCTACCTTTTGCTCATCTTCCATTTTACTAAGAACTCTTGCATGTCCCATCGAAATTTGATTATCTCTAACCATATCTTGAACGTCATTTGGTAACTTTAAAAGTCCTAAAGTATTCGTAACATGACTACGACTTTTTCCTATTTTAGCAGCCAAATCCTCCTGTCGAATATGAAGACTATCAATAATTCCTTTATAAGCCCAAGCAAGTTCAATAGAAGTAAGATTTTCCCTTTGAATATTCTCTAATAAAGCAATTTCTCTCATTTCTTCATCAGTAAAATCCTTAACAATTGCAGGAATCGTTTCTAATCCCGCTAATTTAGAAGCTCGAAGTCTTCTCTCACCTGCAACTAAATCATAACCTTTAATACTCTTCTTTACAATAATAGGTTGAAATACACCATAATTACGAATAGAAGTAGCAAGTTCATCCAAAGCTTCTTTATCAAAATGTTTTCTAGGCTGATAAGGATTAGTCCTAATATCTGTCAAAGGAATTTGAATAATATCAGACTCCTTAGCATTCTCCATAATATTATCTTCAAATGTATCAAAATCTAAAACTTCACTACTAAATAATTGTTCAAGACCTCTACCCAACGCTTTCTTTTTTTGTTCCATTCTTCTCAATGACCTCCTTAGCCAAATTCAAATACGCCAAAGTACCCCTACTTCTAGGCTCATATTCTAATATTGGTTTTCCGTGAGATGGAGCCTCTGCTAAACGAATCAACCTTGGTATAATAGTATCATATACCCTTTCTTTAAAAAATCCCTTAATACTATCTACTACCTCAAGACCTAAGTTAGTGTTAGTAGTAAGCATTGTAAGTAAAACACCCTCAATATCTAAATTAGGATTGACTTTCTTTTGAGCAAGCATAATAGTATTAATTAACTGCATAATTCCTTCCAATGCAAAATACTCACATTGAACAGGAATCAATACACTATCCGCCGCACCCAAAGCATTTGTCGTTAAAATTCCAAGAGAAGGTGGGCAATCAATAAAAATAAAATCAAATTTATCTCGAACTTTATTCAATTCTTCCTTTAATCTCAATACACGATTAAACTTTTGTCCCTCAGCATGATATTTCTTCTCCATTTCAATAAGTTCCATATCAACACCAGCCAAATTTAAATATGCTGGTAACAAATATAAATTCTTACTCTTTGTTTTAATGATTGACTTTTCAATAGGAGATTTCATCACAAGAACTTCATAAATACTGCTATTAATTCCTCCCTTATCAACACCTACACCAGTAGTAGCATTTCCTTGAGGATCTAGATCAACTAAAAGCACCTTTTTATTCAAAACTCCCAAAGAAGCGGACAGATTAATACTTGTTGTAGTCTTACCTACTCCACCTTTTTGATTAACAATTGCAATAATCTTTCCCATTTATACTCACCTTTATTTCCTACAAAATACATTGTATCAAACTTTTTCTCAAAAATAAAGGCAAAAAACGACAAAAAAATGACATTTAGCAAAAACTAATGTCATTTTAATGAATCCCTACCCACAAAGAATAAAGAAAACTTCTTTTTTTTACCTTGGAAAGTAAATCTCTTTTTTTTAAATTAGAAACCTTTAAAGATGATTCCTGAGAATTATTACCATTATAATCACTTAAATAATAATTCATCAGATACATCTCATTATATTTCTGATTTCTATGAATAGCATCCAAAACTCTACTATCAGTATTTTTTTGTAAAAAATCACGAACATTCATTCCACACTTAAGAATAGTATCATAAGAAAGTTCAGATTTTAAACTAAAAGAATAATTACTATCCATATCTACAATTGGAAATAACTCTTCATTATTCCAATAATCATCTATCTCCATACCCTCACAATTCAACTCGCTAATGAAATTCACAATCTCACTAGAAGTAAGAACTCTTTTACACAAAAGCATACCTGCTATTACAGATGTAAAAGATATCAGGTCATTCTGTTCCATTTTATTTATCTTCACCTCGTAAGAATCATTATAAGTACATTTAACATATTTGTCAATTAATTTTTTCTAGTTTATTTTATGCTATGATTATTCTGTGATAATGTCTTAAGTGTTATTCCACGAAATTGTCTCACCTGTGATATAATTTGTCACCAGGGGTGACAAAATGAGAAAGGTTGAATTAAGAATGAACGAACAAGAAAAATATGAAATTATCAAAGAA
>JAQXQC010000031.1 GCA_029100965.1 Bacilli bacterium
TTTGTATTTTTGCAACACCACTCAAAATGCTGAAATTATTATAACATATAAAGATAAAAAAACACCACAAAAGACACTTAATACCTTCATTTTTAGAAAAAAAACGAACTATTTCTAGTTCGAATAAATTCAAATTGGTGCGAGTGAAGGGACTCGAACCCACTTATATTAAAGTAATCTAGAAAGGATTATTTTGTATAAAAGTAAAACTTTTAAAAATGAAAATTTCTTCGTTTTATACGACATGAATGATAATATAATATCTTTTTATGATTCTTTTGCAGAATTATCAAAAATTTTAAATTATGAATTAAGAAATTTGGTTTTTCAATACAATAAAAGTCATAGTGATATTATTACAATTATCATTGAAAACAAAAAATATAGACTAGCAACTTTTCGCTAGTTTTTTTATTTTGCAAAAGTAAAAATTTTTAATGTTATCTTTTTTATTAGAAAGGAGAGTGTAAAAAATGGATGTAGAAATTCAAGCAACATTAGAAACACGAACTTCCAAAAAAGGCAGTAAGTACGAAGTTATTGTTATCAAACTTTCAGATAATGCCGAAAAGTTAGTTTTCTTAAATTCTGCTGAATTAGAATTATTGAAACTATATAATGGAATTTAGTTTAAAGCATTTTTTAATGTTTTAATAAAAAAATAATAGAAAGGTGGGATTGTGATATGGGTGAAAATTTAGCTACAATGTTAACTTCTTTAGGTTCTGTGTTTACGGCTGTATTAGGTCATATTGGAACCGTTGGAGAGACTATTATTTCAACTCCTATGTTATTTGTGCCTTTTGCCTTATCGATTGTTTGTTCAATTGTATTTATGGCAAAAAAATTTATTATGCGCCACTAATATCAACAATTTAGTCAATAAACTCATTAATTTAAAAGGGGAAAGGTTAAGTGTTAATTTTTGTTCACTCTAATACTTATCCTTTTTTTCTTTTATTAGAAAGGAGTAAAAATATGAAAAAATATTTACTTACATTACTAGCTATATTTTTGGTACTAGCACCAAATGTTAAAGCTGAAGAATGCGTAAATTTATATCCTTATGAACCCGGTACACTTTATTTTAACAGTGTTTATCAAGTTAGTTGGTGGACTTATTTTAGTTCGAAACAAATTGAAAATTTAGACAAATCAAAAACTTATACTTTTTATGCTTTAAAAAACAATCAATTAGTTGAAAAATTGGATCCATATTCATTAACTTTAAAAATAAATTATAAAACTGGCTATCGTGGTCTTCAATCTGTTACTTTAAATAATATAAGTTCATTTCAGGCAGATTGGCAAGTACAGCAAAAGACTACTACAGATGATGACATTTATAAAGAGTTACAAAGTTGGCAACTATGGTTAGTTGAGGGTGATACTGTTTGTATTCCTAAAACCGAACCTGACCCCGAGCCAGATACACCTGTCGCAGACGCAACACTTGATAATTTTTATTCAATCTATTTAAGTAAATTATCTTCTTTAGCAACTTTTGCTACTGAAAATAAAATATTTTTTTCAGCATTAGGATTACTTTTATCTTTTGCAATTTTTGAATTATTTTTTATGTTATTTCGAGGAAGGAGGAAAATGAAATGAAAAAATATTTACTTACATTATTAACTTTATTTGTGATATTAGCACCTAACGTTAAAGCTGATGAAAAAGTTATTGCTACTTGTGATTATTCTGATGATATACCAACTTATTTTTCACGTTTTGGTAAAGATTTCATTGTTAGTAAAGCGAATGAATTATACGAAAAATATAAAACAAATTATGAAAATGATTATCCTTTTTATACTATTAATCTTTCATCTTTTAGCAATGGTAGTTTAAAATATTTTGCTATTAATTTAAATTATAGTGATTCTTTTAAAATTTATTGGTTTTATAGCACTATTTCTAATGTTGGTAAAATTTATCATTATGGTTGGAATCAAAGTAGTGGTACAGTTCAATCATATAATACAATTCGTTATGTGTATAAAATTCTTGATAATGATGAATTGGAGTTACTTGATGGTGTAGGAATTAGTTTATCTTCTAATTCAGATTTTTTGACTTATGATACTTCTCAGAAGTGTAGTATTAAACTTCCTTTATTTTCAAATATAAATCCAGGATTTGTTATGAATTTTGATATTTTTTCCGAAGTTCGTTTACAAGATAAACCTGGTTCAACTACTTATACAGTTTTAAATAAAACTACTTCTGATTATGTATTCAAAGATTATTCTCAGTTTTTAGATGATGTAAATTCTCCATCAGATAATTTCACAACAGTTAATTTGGATAATTATGAGTATGTAATTTTAAATTTAAAAGATTATAATCAGGATAAAGCATTTAATACTAACTTAAAAGTAAAAGGAATGATTGGAATCACACCAATTTATAATTTTGGACAAACTGAGACAGATGTTATTACAGATAGATGTAATTTATCTTATAAAGATTATACAGATTATCGTTTTTCTATCTTAAAGCAAGATTTACAAAATAATGCGATTTATATTGTTAAAAGTTGTGAATCAGGTTCATCATTCAAGTTTGACAATACTATCTTTGATGTATCATACGTTACCGCCGACAACGTTGACGACCCTGTCGTCACGATTGGCGGTAAGGACTACCATACAATACCATTCAAGAATTTAACTAATAGTGCTAATAAAAATGAAGAGAATAATTTTGTTCCTGGTGAAAGTGGTTTTTCTCTTACTGATGTTGTTTCTAATATTTCTAAATATGTTTCTTCATTTTGGGATTCTATTGTTAATTTCATGGGACTTGTTACTAAATTTTTTAATACTTTACCTATTGAAATTAAAGGTGTTGCTATTACTACGTTTAGTATGGCATGTATGATTGCATTAATTAAATTTTTAAAATCTTAGAAAAGAGGTGTTTTTATGTATGATTTTGTTGTTAGTTTTGTTGGAGAAGTACCAGAACAGTTTACTTTCATTTATACAGTTTTAACCTTAATTATTTCAATTATGATTTTTGGTACTTTTTCTTCTTTATTTTATTATGTATTAAGATTTTTTAGAGGTGGTAGATAATGTTTTTAGAAGTTTTTGAATTTATTTGTTCTTGTATCGTTCAACTTTTAAATATATTGAAAAAAATTACTTTATTTTCTGGTTTTACTTTGTATAACTTTGTTATTGCTACTTTATTTGTTTCTTGTCTTCTTTTGCTTTTAGATTTTATTAAGGGGCGTGATAGTAAATGAGTATTTTTATTCCTTTTTCTCCACAAGTTGTATTAGAAACTTTTACTAGATGGTTTAGTTTAGACTTATCTGCTTTAACTGGATATGAAAGTTTAGTACTTACATTATTATCAAATATTTACTTCTTTGTGTTTTGGTTTTGTATTTTATATTTTACTTTAAAAGGAATTTATAGGGTTTATGAAAGGATGTTTTAATAATGAATTTAAAGAAATCAATTCAATTTACTAATGACTTAAGACAAGTTTTTATAGATTATGTTTTTGTTTTAGATGATTATTTTGAGGTTGAAAGTAATATTAACGAACATAACGAATTGTATTTAGAATATGAAAATTTAAGAAAAAACATAGAAAATTTAATGATTAAATACGATTTAGATAAGGAGATAAAAAAGTGAATTTTTTAGAGTTTATTATTGAATTATTGAAAATTGCAAGTTTTGATGGAATAATGTTTTTTATTTTGTATGTTGGATATAAGTATTTCGATAGGAAGTATAATTCCAACTTAAAGATAACTATTTTAGAAGAAGAAAATAAGTATTTGAAACAAGAAAATCAAAAAGTAAATGGTTCAACTAATTTTTGGGATAGTGAAAAATGATTTCGATTGTTTCAGGTTTACCAGGTTCGGGCAAGAATGTTTATGTTACTTATTTAGCTAGAAAACATTTTAGAAAAGAAAATAACATAATAGCTAGAATTGTAAGAACTATTAATCACGAGCCTACTATAGTGAATAATATTTATACTTCTTATCCTGTTTTATTAAATAAAAAGAAAAAGATTTATTCTAATTTAGTTACTTTGACCGATTTAGATGGACGTTACAGATTTTTAAAACATTCATTAATTATCATTGATGAAGTGCAAAGTATCTTTGATTCTGACGAACATAAAGAATTTCCTAAGAATATAGCAACATTTAATCAATTTCATCGGCACTTTGATATAGACGATATTATCTATATTTCGCAACATCCATCAAGAATAGTTAAGAAATTGAGAAATGTATCATGTGTTTTTATGAAGATTAGAAAATTCTTTGTTATTCCAATTTTAAAGATAGGAATTATGTACTATACAAATTATTATGAATTTGATGATTATGGTAAGTGGCATCATCCAACAAAAGAGCAAAAAACTTATGATGTAGATAATCATTTTAGAGTTTTTTCAGCTAGAAAAGTTTTTGGTTCTTATAATTCTAAATATTTATCCGTTTTAAACAAAGATAAACCACTTTATAATAAAGGAATTTATACAGATTTGAATTTATCTCCGAAGGAGATTAAAGAGATTTATGGGGATATGTTTGAAGTAGATAAAAGTACATTTAAGAAAAAAAAGTAGGTGTTTGTCAACTTTGCAAACGGAATAAGCAACTGCATTATGCCGGATTGCTTATTGACAAACATTTCACTACCACAATTGTTTTGAAACCAACAAGGAAAATTATAAATTTTTTTTGTTGGTTTGTGATTGCTTCTTCTAAAGAAGATTAAAAGTTTTTGCTAGCTTTTTTCAAAAAGCGAAAAAATAAGGGGTTTGGTTGATACACCAGGGGGATTACTACGACATCCCCCATAGGGAGACGCGTGACGCGTGACGGATTAATTTATGATTAATCGACATTATCCCTTATCACAAAAGTATTTTTACTATTAAAATTAACATAGGAGGAAAAATCAAATGAAAAGAATTACCGGAAGAAGTTGGGCATTTGTTATTTATCCAGAGTCAATGCCCGAAAATTACGAAGAAATTATAACCGATACTGGGCTACCTTTAGCAATGAGTCCATTACACGATAAAGACGTGAACCCAACGGGTGAACCTAAAAAGCCACATTATCATTGTATCGTTTATTATGAAAACGCAACTACTTTAAAAAATGTGAAAGAAAATGTATGTGACAAATTAAACGCTACTATACCTATCAAACTTGAAAGCATGCGTGGTATGTATCGTTATCACATACATTTAGATAATCCAGAAAAATATCAATATGATGATCGTGACAGAAAATTCTTTAATGGTTTTGATATTGATATGGCTAGTAAATTAACAAGAACCGAAATTAATAAGATTATTAAAGAAATTCATACGTTTATCAATGATAACAATATTTTAGAATATATTGATTTGCTAGACGTTTTAAAAGATAATGATTTAACTAACTTGTATGATGTTGCTATTGCTAATACTTTGTTATTTAAGTCTATGCTAGATTCTAAAAGAAATAAACTAGCACATGAAAAAGCAAAAGAGAAAAAAAGGAAGGAAGTAGATTAATGAATTTATTTATTGCTTTTATGTTAGGTTCTTTATTTGATTTGATTTGTAATTTAATGGTTGAACCTATAAGAAGACGTTGGAGAAAAGAATGCAATTATGATTGTTCTACTTGTCGAGTTTGGGACTGTGGTATGCATTTATGTAATGAACAAAAAAGAAAAGAAATTATTTCAGCTAAAAAACAAGATAGTTAATTTACTTTTAAAGTGACAACAACACTGTTATAATCTTGAAAAAGAGGTGATGTTTGACAAATTAACGAGTAGTGTATATAATACTTCCCAGGGGTGAGGAAGATGAGCTTTGAAGAAGCTTACAATGAATATTTAATCTATGCCAGAAAACAGCATAAAAAAGAAAGTTTTAATACATGCACAAGTATTTTTAAATCAAGAATATTGCCCTTTTTTAAAGATAAGATTCTATTTGATTTAACTAAAAAAGATGTTCTTAACTGGACATTAGAAATATCTAACTTAAATTTTTCGAATAATTATAATAGAAATTGTTACTACACTCTATTTAACTTTTTTGAATATTGTGTAGAATATTTAAATTTTCCTAAAAATTATTTAAAGGAAATTGGAAAGTTCAAAAAGAAACCTGGAAAGAAAAAAAGTGATTTCTATAATTTAAAAGAATTTAAAAAATTTATTAAGTATGTGGATAATGAAGTTTATAAACAATTTTTTACTTTTATGTTCTTTACAGGAACTAGACCTGGAGAAACTTTTGCTTTGCAATTCAAAGACATAGAAAACGGTTATGTTTCCATTAATAAAACCTTAACCAGTCATAATGGCCGTGAATTTGATTTTCCTAAATCGGATAGTTCTATGCGAATGATTAAATTAGATAGAAAACTAAAAAAGGATATTTTAAATTTAAAAAAGTTATACGTTGGCTGTAATAACGATTATTTTGTATTTGGAGGGCGAAAGCCACTTGCACCTACTACGGTAAACCGTTATAAGTTAAAAGCCTGTCAGAAGGCAAATTTAAGGCCTATAACACTACATCAGTTTAGACATAGCCACGCTACCCTCTTAGTAAATAATAATATTTTAATTAACGAGGTTGCTAAAAGGCTAGGACATAGCGACGTTTCAATCACATTAAATACTTACGTTCATACTGATTTAATGCAAGAAAAAAGAGTGTATAACACTCTTAATATATTGAGATTTAATTTTTTTAATACATGCACAAATATTTTTAAAAATTTTATCTCTTTATTAAAACACTTCGCAATGTTTTAAACAAATTGGTGCGAGTGAAGGGACTTGAACCCCCATGGATAAACCGCTAGATCCTAAGTCTAGTGCGTCTGCCAATTTCGCCACACTCGCATATAATTAACATGGTGGACCCTGATGGACTCGAACCATCGACCGCCCGGTTATGAGCCGGATGCTCTAACCAACTGAGCTAAGGGTCCGTATGCACTAATAATAGCACATTTTTTCTTCTTAATCAATAATTTTTCTAAAATTTTTATATTTTAACAAATAGTTAATAAATAGTTTTATTCATATTAGCATAATCATTCATTAATTTTAAACATTCTTCATGAGAAATTTGATGAAGAGATAACTTACTTCCCTTATTTCCAGAACGAATAAACTGATAAATAAAATCATCACGAAACCCAATCTTTTCAGCATCTTTTAAATTTGTTCCATAATAAACTTCACTTATATTTGCCCACATAATTGCAGATAAACACATTGGACAAGGATATCCAGTAGCATATAAAACACAGCCAGATAAATCATATGTTCCCAATTTTCTAGAAGCTTCACGAATTGCATTCATCTCAGCATGCTCCGTAGGATCATGATGTAAAAGTACTGTATTAGAAGATACAGAAATAATTTCCCCATCTTTTACTATCGTTGCCCCAAATGGACCACCATAGCCATTCTGAGAAGTTTCTCTTGCCAATTCAATTGCTTCTTTCATTTTTCCACCTTACCTTTGTTTTATTTTAACAACCGTACACCCAACATTTTCACCACAAATATGAAAATCTAAAACTTTTTTATTTCGAAATAATGCCTCATGTGTTGCTTCCTTAACAATTCCAGTACCAATTCCATGAATAATCAAAATTTCTAAATATCCAAGTTCATAAGCCTCATTAACAAAATCATTTACCATAACCCTAGCACTTTCTCGATCAAAGCCATGCAAATCTATTTTAGGTAATCTATCTAAAAAAATATCATATACTTTCATATCCACTTCCCCTATAACCATAAAACATTATAACATAGTAATTGGTAATTTTACAACAACCTTTGTTCCTTTACCTAACTCAGAAAAATAATCTAAAGTTCCTTCATGAGCCTTAATAATTTCATTAGATAAACTTACCCCTAATCCAGTTCCTTTTACTTTTGTCGTAAAAAACATTTCTTTCATATGAGACAAAGTCTCTTTATCCATACCACTTCCGTTATCTATAACTTCAATACAATAATACTTATTCTGTATTTTAGCATTAACTAAAATCTTTCCATGACCAGACATTGCTTCTAAACTATTTTTAATCAAATTAACAAAAACTTGCTTTAAACGACTATAATCTCCCATTATATATACATCATCCTCATTTTGAGCAAAATTCATTTCAAACAAAACATTTTTCCCCTTTATCAATAAATTTAAATCACTTTCTAACTCCTCTAACAACATATTAACATCAACATAATCCTTCTCTATTTTTATCTTACTAAACTCCATAAAATCATTCATAATATCAAGACTTCTATTTAACTCTTGTCGAACAATTGGAATATATCTTTCAACTTGACTACAATCATTAACATTTAACATATCCAAATATCCCTTACAAACAGCAATAGGATTCTTTACTTCATGAGTAATTTTAAATAATGAATTTTTAATTTGTTTATCCTTCTCAAGCTCAGAAACAGACAAATATAAAGAAGTAACCTGTTCTGCCAATTTAAATAAATGTAATAAAGAAAAAGGTAATATATAAAATAACAACATATAAAAACATAAACGAATAACAGAAACAACATCACTAGAAGTAAAAACATAAAAATATTCCATCGTAAAGAAAAATCCTTGTAAAACTGCAATTAATAAAATAAATGTATTATCTCTTATCTTTCTCTTCTTTCCAATTACCCACATCAAATAATAACAACTAAACTTAATTAACATAAAAATAATATGTAAATGCAAATAAAAATAAGAATATAAAATAACAATCATCGATAAAAGAACCCCTACACTAGGCTGTTTTTTCAAATAAGCAACAATAATTGGTAAATTACAAAATAATAATCCAAGCGAATTTCTATCAATATTTCCATAGCGAAAACATAAATACATAGAAGTAACCAATGAAACATCTAAAATTAAATTACTATACTTCTCCATACAAACTTCCCTATAACAATTATAAATAAAAAATACTAAAATAGGAAACATCATTAAAATAATATTTAATATAATATCTTCCATAAAATACATAATATCCCTCTTTTCTTCATCTAAAGAATACTAAAAACAAAAAGATATTTTTGTCGAATGATGTCGAATAAGTAAAACTTTGTCGAAATAAAGAAAAAAAGTAGAAGACTTTTTATACTTCTACTTCAACTCATCAATATATTTTTTTAATTTTTTAGCATCTTTTCCAAAAATAATTTTTAATTGATCTTCTATCTCAACAACCCCTTTAGCCCCAAGTTTCATAATTCCTTCCTTGTTTGCTTTTGTTACATCTTTTAAAGTAACCTTAAATCGAGACATTTCGACTTCAGTATCAATAATATTATCTTTACCTCCAAGATACTCGACCAATTTATTAATTTCTAGTTTAAAATCTTTACTATTTGCACGAATAACAGCCAAAAATATAACAATTAAAACAGTAACAATAATAACATAATGTATTGGTTGCATTTCTCCACCTCACTTTAAATTATACAACATAATATCCAATTTAACAATCCTTAAACCTTTTTCTTTCTTTCAACTTTACCTAAAAGAAAGAAAAACATAAGTATTTTATTTTAAATAATATTTATATTCCTTATTTCTAATTTGAATAGAAAACCAAATTCGAGAAGCCTTATCCAAATCCTTATTTACCGATAAATAAACGCCATCCTTATAATTCCCCGGTGTCTTATCATAAAAGAAAGAAGTATAATCTTTACCATCTAACGTATATCCCAAAGTAGCATAATTAGATAAAAAAGAAAAATTATCCATACCTAATTGATTGCTCTCCATTAATACATTCAATATCAAACCTTGTCCACTTTGAATAGAATATTCTCCCTTAAACTTCTGACCCCTAACCTCATAATCATAAGAATAAGAAAATTTATCCTTCAATTCATAAGACTTAAATTTTAAAGTTCCACTACCTAAAACTGTATCAGATAAATTAAGTTCATTTCCTAAATTTAAAGATTTAGTACTAGACCTTTCATCTAAAGAAACTGGTTTTAATAAAACAACTTTATCATCAGAATAAATCATCTTCATCTCATCACTAAGCTCACTATTAGAAACGGAAAACAAAAATACATACAACTGATTTCCTGAAATTTTTTGTTTCTGATAAACAGTTCCTAAATCAGAAAAATAATTTGCATAGCGAACACTTGAAGAATAACTATTACTCTTTATTTTCAAAATTACATTAGCATCTTCTAAAACTCTTTCTCCCCCTCTAGAAGAAATCATAATTCGAACAGCAACAAAAGAATGTTCCAAATCACCAACCATAGCCCCTTTAGAATCTCTAGCAGTAATATAAGAATCAACTACTTGAAAATTAAAATTATCCGAAGAAAAATTCTCCTTCTCTCCATATACTTTATGAATGACTTCTTTATCAAGAGTAAACATACTAATCCCAATTACCAAAAGAACAATAATAATTAAATAAATAAACGCCTTATTCTCTAAATAATAATATTTTAATTCTCTAATACCACGATGAATCTTTCTTTGAGCAACCTCAGTTCCTCCAACAGTAAGCTCAACTTCCTCACTATCAGAAACATCTTCCCCTAATTCTTCCAAATCCTTAACAAAATTAAATTTCTTAATATCAAAACCTAATCCCCTAATAATAAGAAAAATTAAAGATAAGTATTGTACAACAATCAAAATACGAAGTAAATCTCTATACAACAGTAGTGTCTTAACTTCTAAAACAGAAATATAAATAGTATGTAATCCCCCATAAGAAACCTGAATCATCACCCCCGTTAAAAAATACAAAAGAATAAGTAACAAATACAAAATTCTAGGCTTCTTTTTATATCGCATCAAAGCATAAACGACCAAACAAATCGCAATAGATAAAACAATCACAATAATATAATAATTTGTAATATAAGAAACAGCATCTAATTTACTTACACTTCCCTGAATAAATCCATTATAAAATTGCAAAATCAGATTAACCTTCATTGTAAGATAAAAAGATAATGTAAATAAAAGTAAATGGATAAACTTAAAATGACGAATTAAAAATCCATAAGGTTTTCTTAATATCATTATATCAACCACCTATTATAAATAAAATTATACACTAAAAAAAAAGAAATGAAAAGAATTATTTTTTCAAAAATCCAATAATTTGACCTTCTCTTAAATAAATTTTTTCATTCCAATTCATTAATTCCTCAATAGAAAGATTAAACTTTTTCAAAATATCATTTAATGTTTCATTTTCTTTCACTAAATATAAAGAAACATTATCTGCAGGCAACATCAACGATTGATTAGGATAAATATAATCATTCTTTTCTAACCCATTAAGTTGTAATAATAAATTATAATCAATCCCCTTAGCCTTAGCAATTTCATAAATGCTATCTCCTTTTTTAACTGTATAGTACTGATAATTTCTTCCACTTCTTACAGGAACCACTAACAAATATCCAGTAGTAACTTCATAGGTAGGAGAAAATCCATTTATCCTCCTAAGTTCATCCTCATTAATCCCATAAGCATTAGAAATAGAAGACAAAGTATCCCCTGATTTAACCGTATAAACTTCATACATAAATATCACTTCCATAGTTAAAATATGCAAAAAAAAGACTTTTGACACAAAAAGAAAAGCAAAAGGTTTGACTTAACCCCATTTTTATGATATAGTTTTAATGCAATTCATTTCAAGGAGGGATAATATGGCAAAAAATATATCAAGTAAAAAAACAAATATGGCAAATAACAGACCAAACTGTTTAAAAGTGACAAAAAAAGCACAAAAAGTAAACTTACAAAAAGTTAGTATCGAAGATGAAAATGGAAATATTGTAAAAGTAAGATTAAGTGCTAGAGAAATTAGAGCTGCTAAAAAAGCTGCTTAATAATAAAAATGCTTCTCAAAAAATGAGAAGTTTTTTTATACAATAATTTATTTATCCTACTAGCAAATCCCTATCCATTAATTTTCAATCATTTCAGTATTTTTAACTCAAAAAAAGAGTACCCCGCTAATCAAGCAATGAATTTACTCTTTCTATATAATGATCAGACTTAACAATATAAGAACCAACTACAGCAACATCAGCATCTTTTACCAAAGAAATCGTTTTATCATTAATTCCTCCGTCTACTTCGATTAATACAGACAAATGATTTTTACCAATATAATTCTTTAACATAATAATCTTATCTTTAGTATCTAAAATAAAAGATTGCCCCCCCCGACCAGGAATAACACTCATCAAAAGAATCATGTCAATCTTATCTAAATATGGATAAATATCTTGAATATCTGTATCTGGACAAATCGCTATTCCACATCGATAACCCATATCATGAATCCTCTGAATATTTTCTAAAATATCTTGTTTTGTCTCCAAATGAAAAGTAATAGACTCAATATTTAAACCTATAAATCGATCTAAATAAGAAGAAACATCCTCAACCATCAAATGAATCTGAAGTTTAAAGTGAGAAAGATTATTAATACTTTTAATTTCATCCATATCCTGAAATTGAATATTATCAACCATTTTCCCATCCATAACATCAATATGAAGATAACTAATACCAGTCTGGTTTAACTTATCTACAGAAGAAATTCTATCTGAAGCATCCAATAATGAAGCAGAAATTTTCATCGTCTCTCACCTTCCTTATCACTAATAAAATGAACATAATTATCGTAGCGACTTTTTAAAATATCCCCACACTCAACCATCTTCTTTACATAGCATCCATCTTCTTTTATATGCATACAATCCCTATACTTACAATGTTCTAAAAAAGAAAACATCTCATTCATATTATCACGAATTGCATATTTATCCATCCCATGAAAATCAACATTCGAAAATCCAGGAGTATCAACAATATAGCCATCCACTACTTCATATAATTCAGTATGCCTTGTCGTATGCTTTCCTCGATTTAAAGCATATGAAATTTCATTTGTCTTAAGCTTTAACGTAGGAGAAATTCTATTTAATAAACTACTCTTCCCCGCACCAGACTGACCTGTTAATACCGTAATCTTATCTTTAAAAACATGCTTTAACCCATCAATATCATCATTAGTAAAAACTTCATAACCATCATCTTGATAATACTTCATAACTTTTTCTATATTTTCTTTTTCTAAATCAGAAAGCAAATCCAACTTTGTAAAACAAATAACTGGTTTAATCCTATGATAACTAATTACAGTAAGTAACTTGTCCAATAAATAAGAATCAAAATCAGGACTCTTAACACTAGCAACAACAATAGCCTGATCAACATTCGCAACACTGGGACGAACAAGAGAATTCTTTCTCTCATGAATAGCTAACAAATAACCATTACCTTCATCAAAAACAACATGATCACCAACCAAAGGAGAAAGTCCATGATAGCGAAACTTTCCCCTAGGTTTACATAAATAAGTATTATTCACACTTTTAACTAAATAATCATTACTAATATTTTTAATAATTAATCCTTCCATAAATCCCCCTAATCTAAATTATCACCAGTATCAGTACTATTACTACTATCACTTTTTGTATAATAGCAATTAATAACAGCATCTTTACCACTAATTTGATAATTAACTTGAGGAGTAACTAAATCATAAGATGCTTTACCTGGACAAGTAACTGTGCCACTTTCTCCATCTTTATGTTTCTCTACTTTGGTATCAAAAACTGATTCAGTACTACCCTTTAAATAATAATTAATAGTCAAATTATAAGTCGTCATATCAACATCAATAGTAACAACAAATTGTACCCCACTAGCAATCTTACCTGTACGATTTTGTCCAGTAACAGCCTTATCTAAATAACTACTATAATCACTAACGACATTTCCTTTTTTATCCTTTACAACTAAAGATAATCCATATTGATTAGCAAACTCCTCTGCTTTAGATAAAGTCCAACCTTCCGTAGCAATCTCAGGATAACTATCATAAATATCTGGAATATATAAAGTAAGTTCATCACCTTTTTTCAACTTAGTTTCTTCTTTCTCTACATATTTAGGACTCTGGTCAATAACAGCATCAATTTTTCCGATATAATCCTTAGGACTTTCTACTTTCTTTTTCTCAACAGTAACTTTAAGCCCTAATTTCTCTAATTTTTTCTTAAGAGAAGAAGCATTTTGATTAGTATAATCCTCTAATACAACATCAGCAAGTCCAGTTGATTCCACAACAGTAATAATACTTCCCTTTCTCTTACTAGATCCAGCACTAGGTTGTGTTTCAATAACATACCCTTCTTTAATTTTATCACTAGCTTCTTTCTTTACATCATACTTAAAGCCCTTCTTCTTCAAAACAGAAATAGCTTTATCAATCTTTTGATTAGTAACGTCAGGAACTACAATTACCTTTGTATTATTACGATGATTTAAGAAAATCAAAGTACCAGACATCAATAAAATAACAACCAACCCTACCAAAATAAGTATTTTTGTACGAGTCATCTTCTTCTTTTCTTTTTTCCGAGAACCACCATTTCCAATTTCTTCTCCATTAGCAGGAATTTCTACTTCTTTAGCCTTAGGTTGAGTAACTGTAGATTCTTTAATAGGAATTGCTCTACTCTCATCTAATTCACTCTCCGGATAAGGAAAATGATATTTTACCTCATTCTGCCTATCTTCATCTAAAGCATGAACAATATCATCATGCATTTCATGAATATTATCATATCTATTTTTAGGATTTTTAGCTGTTGCTTTTAAAACAATATTCTCAACACTTTGAGGAATTAAAGGATTTTGTCTACGAATACTAGGAATTCGCTCCTTCATTTGCTTTAAAGCAATCTCAACAGCATTATCTCCTTTAAAAGGAACACTTCCCGTAAGTAATTCATACATCAAAATACCAGCAGAATAAATATCACTCTTAGTAGTAGCCCCCTTTCCACTCGCCTGCTCAGGTGGCAAATAATGAACACTACCCATAACAGAGTTAGTCTGTGTCAATTGTGTTGCATTCATTGACATAGCAATACCAAAATCAGTAATTTTAATCATTCCATTATCTAAAATCATAATATTTTGAGGTTTAATATCACGATGAATGATATAAGCATCATGTGCCTGAGCTAGCCCATCAGTAAGTTGTGCCATAATATCAATAACTTCAGGAACCGTCAAACTTCCTCTTTTTTGAATTAATTGTTTTAAAGTCTTACCATCAATATATTCCATAACAATATAATGTTGTCCATCTTCTTCCCCAACATCATAAACCTCTACAATATTAGGATGTGACAAATCTGATACACTTTTTGCTTCTCTCTGAAACCTACGAATAAATTTCTCATTATTCTCAAGATCTCCTCTTAAAACCTTAATTGCAACATCTCTATCCAAAATCTTATCATGTGCTAAATACACATTTGCCATACCACCCTCACCAATTGATTTTAAAATTTCATACCGTTCATTGATAACTTGCCCTTTCGATAGCATCACACATCACCGCTTTCTCTTTTTAAATAAGCAATACTTATATTGTCATTTCCTCCTCTAGCATTTGCTTTACGAATTAATTTTTCTACCGCCTCCTGAGCAGTAGCCTCTTCGTTCAAAACCCTTTCTATTTGTTCTTCTGTAATCATATTAGTAAGACCATCACTACAAAGAAGAATACCATCATTTTTAACATCTACATCAAAAATATCAATATCAATAGGATTATTTGCTCCTAAAGCTCTCATTAAAACATTTTTTCTAGGATGATATTTTGCTTCCTCAGGAGTAAGCTCTCCAGTAGATACAAGTAAATTCACTAATGTATGATCTTTTGTTACTTTATGAATTTTATGATTTTTAATCACAAACCCCGAACTATCTCCAATATTACCATACAGCAAATAATCATTTGTCTTAATTGCACAAACAAAAGTTGTCCCCATTCCTTTACTATCAGGATTCTCTTTGGTATACTCAAAAATCTTTTGATTCATTTCTGTAACAATATTTCTCAAAAATTCAACAGCACTATCTTTATCACCAATAGAATCTAAATTATAAAATTCTTCCGTTAAATGATTAATTGCAATCGCACTAGCCACTTCTCCAGCCTTATGCCCCCCCATTCCATCAGCAACGGCAAGCAAATATTCTCCTTTATCATTATTCAAAATAATAACATTATCTTCATTGTGTTCCCTAACTTTTCCTGTATCTGTCAAATAAAATGTTTCCATTAAAATTCTCCTTTCAAAAAAGCATTATTAGCCCTAAGTTGTCCACAAGCAGCATCTACTTTTCCTCCAAATTCCCTACGAATTGTCACATTAATATTCTCTTTCTTTAGTATATCATAAAATCTTAAAATTTGTGACTTTTTAGAACGCTTATACCCTATATTTTCAGTCTCATTATAAGGAATTAAATTAACATAACACATCATGTTTTTTAATTTCTTTGCAAGTTCTCTAGCACAATCATCAGTATCATTAATTCCATCTAGCATAATATATTCCATAGTAACTCTACGATTAGTTTTTTGAATATACTTCTTAATCACTTGAAATAAACTATCCATATCATAAGCAGAAGCAATAGACATTATTTCTTTTCGAATAGTATCATTAGGCGCATGTAAACTAATCGCCAAATTAACTTGCCCTTCTTCTTGCATAAACTTTTCAATCCCAGGAATAACACCACAAGTAGAAATAGTAATATGTCTTGATCCTATGCCAATTCCTTTACCACAATTAATAATCTTAACAAAACGCATTACATTATTATAATTATCCATAGGTTCCCCTATTCCCATCATAACAACATGTGTAATTCTTTTCTTTATATCTTCCTCAATTAATAATATTTGTTGAACAATTTCATAAGCCTCTAAATTTCGTACTTTCTTTAAACGACCACTTTCACAAAAACGGCATCCCATATTACAACCAACTTGACTAGAAACACATATACTTATCCCATAATCATGAAACATCACAACAGATTCTATTCTCTCACCATCTAATAACTCAAACAAATATTTAGAAACATCAACATCTTCTTGCTTTATCAACAATTTAATCTTTTCAAAAGAAAAATTATCTTGAAGTATTTTTTGACATTTAGTTCCTATATTCATCATTTTTTCTGGCTCTTCTATTCTTTTCTTATACAAAAAATCAAAAACTTGTGTTGCTCTAAATTTCTTATCTCCAATAGAAACAAAATAATCCTCTAATTCCCCTAAAGTATAATCATAAATATTCCTCATATCTCTCTCCTAAAAAATTCTATTTATAAATAAATAAAATAAAACAACATCAAGAATAGAATAAAGTAAAATAATCAAAATACTAGATTTAAAAGTAATCTTTTTCTTTAAAAGAAATTTATCTATTAAAATAGTATAAAGAGAAAAAAAGCCAATAATTAATAAATTAATATACCCTCTTCCCAAAAACAAAAGTTTATCATTACTAATTAACACATCATTATTTAAAACTTTAACATAATGAACAGAATTTTTTTTAGCAATATAAATAGTGAATACAATATTAATCAATATCAAAAATATATAAATATAATTTTTATTTTTTATAAAATTTTTAAATGATTTCTTTTTCTCTAATTGTTGTTTTTTTTCTTTCTTATAAATTTTTTTATGCATAAACTCCTCCTACTCTTCTTAGATATAAGTATATCTTTTTTTTTATCGTTATTCAAGTATTTTAAGATGAAAAAAAACACTAAGTTATCCTAGTGCTTCAAATTATCATTTCCAATAGCCTGTACTGCAGTAATAGCAACTGCTCCTACTATATCAGAAACATTACAACCTCTAGACAAATCATTAACAGGCATCGCAATACCTTGACAAATAGGACCATATGCTTCAGCATGAGCTAACCTTTGAACTAATTTATATCCAATATTTCCAGCATCTAAATCAGGAAAAATTAAAACATTCGCCCGACCAGCAACTTCACTTGAAGGTGCTTTGGATTGTGCTACTTCTGGTACAATAGCAGCGTCTAGCTGTAATTCTCCATCAACTTTATATAGAGGAAATCTCTCCTTAACCAATCGAGTTGCTTCAACAACTTTATCTACATCAGCATGTTTTGCGCTTCCTTTTGTAGAATGAGATAACATAGCAACAATTGGTTCATGAAGGGTTAATAATTCAAATGATTCAGCACTAGATGCTGCAATATAAGAAAGTTTATCTGGATCAGGATTTTGTTCAAGCCCAGAATCAGCAAATAAAAACGTACCATGATCTCCATACTCACAATCTGGAACAACCATCAAGAAAAATGCCGATACCAATTTAACTCCTGGTTTTGTTTTTAAAATCTGTAACGCAGGTCTTAAAGTATTTGAAGTAGAATGACATGCTCCAGATACAGCACCATCAGCATATCCCATTTTTACTAACATACAAGCATAATACATGTAATCAGTAGTTAATAATCGATATGCATCTTCTTCTGTCATTCCTTTTTCTCTTCGAAGTTGATAAAGTTTCTCCTGTAACTCCATTGTCAATTCACTAGTAAAAGGATCAATAATCTTTGCTTTAGACAAATCAAATCCTTGTCCAATTGAATTAATATCTTCTTCTTTTCCAACCAAAATAATATCAGCAATCTCTTCTTTTAAAATAATAGAAGCCGCTTCAATTACTCTTTTATCCATAGTTTCAGGAAGAACAATAGTCTTCTTATTTTTCTTAGCTCTTAATTTTAAATTTTCAATTAACTTACTCATTTTATCACCACATAGATTATATCAATTATTTAGTAAACTGTCTATAAAATTAACAAAATCCAAAAAGATAAAATAATCATGTCAAACTAGCTTGAATAATTAACTGTTTTTTCTTATCTTCTAAACTACAAGTAATTAAATATAAAGTATTATTAGCCTCATTAGAAATCATATATCCCATCTTATCAATCAAAAAAATATCAGAAACAATATAATATAACTTATGATCAAAAAAATTAAGAATAATAACATCACCAATTTTAACATCCACCAAATGATTAAAATAACTATATCTTCCATTACCAGAATGAGCAGCAAAATAATAAAGATTTTCTTCTATCTTACTTTCTTTTAAAATTTCTACATGATAATCTACTGTATTAAGTGAACTATCAATAGGATAAACATAATCTTTAAACGATATACAAGGAATGTCAAGTTCTAATAGATAATTAAAATACTTACCTCTCTTTTGCTGAACAAAAAAATCAGGAAAAGCAACAACAAAATTTTTTAAAAATATCTCTTTCTTTTGCTTTGGGGTAACCAAACAAAATCCTATAATCAGTAAAATACTAATTCCTAGAATGAGCTTTTTGATAAATAAATCCTCCAACTGTAATCACAATAATAGCAATAATAACCCCTAAAAAGTAAGGAATATTTTCTAAAGTATCTGGAACATCTACTACTTTTTTAGAAATTTGATTAACAAAAGAAACTTCCCATAACTTTTTAGAGTCATCAATACTAATACACTGTTTTTCATTACTAAGTAAATATTTTTCATTAATTTTCTTTTGAACAAAACAATACTTACCTGAAGGAAGTTCTTTAATTTTTAATCTCCCTTCTTCATCAGTTAGTCCAGTATCAATAATCTCATCCTTCTCATTTCTAATTTCTACAGTAGTCCCTTCAATATCATCACCATTTTCATCATAATTATGATACTCCAAGTCCATCTTAGAAATTTTCTCTAAAAATTCTAAAAATACTTCTACCTTTTCATCTTTCTTTTCATTAATATTTAAATCAAAGCATTTCTGTTCATCAGTTTTTTTATTTTTTACACAATAACTACCCAATAACAACAATAATTCCTTTTTCCCCTTATCATTAGTTACAAAATGATCAATTACTTCATTCTTTGAATAAAAAAGATTATCATAAAGAAAAATATCATCTTTAGCAATCAATTCAAAATCTACATTAGGTTGAATATCTTTTCGATATTGATGCTTATTTTTTTCAAGAGAAAAAACCTCTTTAAATGAAGAAACATGAACCGTTCCCTTAATTAATTTTTGATAAATGTTTACGTTATAAATTAAATATTTACCATCAATCATCATTTCTTTAGTATCATCTAAAGTAAAGTCAATTTTTTGCTTTTGAAATTGATAAATAGAGGGAACTTTAACTTCTTCCAATCGATATTTTCCATAACCAACTTCCATAGGAAATAAAATTTCTCCCAAAGAATTTGTAGTAAAAACCTCAATATCATTAATTGACAAATACTTTTTCTTTGAATAGTCATATATTCGATAAGAAAATCCCTCTAAATTTATTTTTTGCTGAAATTCATCATCAAACTCTATAACTTTTACTTTACAAAGAATATAGGGGTCAGTTAAATTAATTACCATTTTATGAGAAGAATATTCATAAATTCTAAAAATAACATCATCAACCTTTTCATAGCCAAAAGATGTTGTTAATTGGCGTAAATAATAAGTCCCATAAGGTAATGCAAATTCAATTATTCCTTCATCATTTGTATGAAAAATTCCATAATTTTTTTGATTTGTCCCAATAACTTCAAATTGAATATCCTTTTCCCTTCTTAATTCTCCAGTATCTTCAAAATTATATTTTTTACTCAATCTAACTTGCTGATAATAGGGATACTCTTCCAATAAAATTGGCATCTCATCAACACCAAATTGAATCTCTTTTTCTTCTAAATTCAATAAATAACCAGTACTTTCTTTAGTTTGCTTAACAAAATAAGTTCCATAAGGCAAATTACTAATATACCCTTTTCCATCTTCATTTACTATAAATTCTTCCAAAAATTCATGATTTTGATTATACAAAGAATAAGTAGCCCCTTCAAATGATCCTTGCCCACTAGGTACACTTTCTTTCGTTTCTCCATCAATTACTTGAAAAGTTATATCTTTTCCTTCAATTTGAAAATAAACTTCTACTGTTTCATTCAAAAAATTACCAGCAGAAATTAATTGTTGAGAATTATCATAATAATAAAATCGACTATTCACAGGATAAATTTCTTTTTTCTTCAAAATAATTTTTTCCCTTCCAACATAATTCGTTCCTATTTGAATGTTTAAGGTATTATCAAATATAGAAACAGAAGAATGACCAGAATCTATGACTTCATATAAAGACAAATCTCCATCCATAGCCTTAATACTTAAAACATCACCAATAACATAAGTTCTTCCATTAGTAAATCTTAATGATAATTTTCTTTCGTTTTCTTTAACCAAACTAAGAATTTCATTTTTATAACTTTCAATATTAATACGAGGACCATTTTTATCTAATATGGTTGTCCACTCTACTGAACCACCACTTAAATATTCCCAAATTAACTCTTGTGCAGCCATATAATAAAAATGACTACTATGTCCAGGATACAAATAACCAAAATAACTAACTTCCTGAACATATTTTTTAGCATCTTCACTTAAAGAAGACAAGCCAAAATTTTCAGTAGAATGATACCAATCCGTAGTAACCCCCTTTCCTAGCTCTACACAATAAGAAACAATCCCATTCAAAGTATACATATCTAAATAATATAAATGTTCTTCTCCATTAAATTTAGCAACCGCATAATACCCTTCCATACGATTTTTTTCTAATTTAGAATCATTCATCCCTGCTTGAACAAAAATTCCTCGAAAACATAAAATCGTAAAAAGAAATAAAAAAATAAAATGCCAAATAAAAGATTTTCGTTCATTTCTAGCTTTAATTTTTTTCATTTTTTCCTCCTCTACCTATATTATTCTAGGTCAAAAGAGAAAAATCCTTCATCACCTTAAAAATTTTAAACAAAAAAATACTTATCTAGTTCCCTCCTTACAAAAAGAATAAACCAAATAAGTATTTTAACAAATCTACCAAACCTTAACCCTTTTCTCTTTTGAAATATACATCTTATCCCAAGGCATCAAAGAATAAACCTGATAAAATGTATCCGTTGAAGAAAGAACCGCATTTACCCGATATTTATTAGGGGCATGAGTATCCACTAACAATAACAATTTTTGATATTCCTCACTAGATTCTTCCACCCATAACCGAGCATATTCTTGATAAACAAGCCTAATCTCTTCATCAGAAGCCTTTTTATTCAAAAGAATTTTACTAATACATTGAATCGCACTCAAATCAGCAATATTCTCATTCACAGTCCTATTTCCATCAATATAAAGACCAGAACTAACCTCGTATTTAGAATAATAATCTACAATTTTCTTTTTATATTTCTGATAATTCTCTCGATCCTGCTTACTCCACCATTCCAAATAATTCCCATCTTCATCATACCAACTCCCATTAAAATCAAACCCATGACTCACTTCATGCGCCAAAATCATTCCAATTGATCCTAAATAAATATCCTTATCTTTCTTTAAATCAATCAAAGAATACATAGATGTTGGAATATAAACAGTCTGAGAAATAGGACTATAATAAGCATTAACCTCCATATGATTAACTTCACGAACAAAACTCTTCTCTTTCTCTAACTTCAATAAATTCTGATAATGATTAATCTGAATAATATTTTCAATAAGATTATTTCCTAAATTAAATGAAGAAAACAAAGAAAAATCCTTATCCCCACTTCCAGTTACCAATTTCATTTTTTCTAACTTAGCAACCGCTCTTTTCTTCGTCTTAGAAGATAGCCACTCATTATGAAGTAACATTTCTTGATAAGTATTTTTAATCTCAAAAAAAGTATCCTTTAAATATTGTTCAATCTCTTTATTTTGATACTTCTTCCCATAATAATAAGAAAATTCAGAAGAAAATAGTTGAAGAACCAAATTCATATTCCTTTTTTCTAAATTATTCTCTATATTCATTCCCATATCCTCATTTAAATGTTGAATCACATCAACATAATCTGAAGACAAATAAGAAGCATAATGAGATAAAATCATCACCAACAAATGATTTTTCCATAAATCTAAATATTCATCAGATAAATATGCATTCAATTTCTGATACTGCCCCTGATCAACAATATTATAATTTTTTCTTACTATTCCCTTAGAAGAAAAATACTGATCAATATTTACCCTAGAATAAATAGATTTTAACTCTTCAAAACGAACTTTATGATAAATATTCTTAGTATCCATCAACTGACTACTCAATTTAGAACTCTTACCAATATCCTCATAAAAAGAAATCAATTTTTTAGCCATTTCATGAGAAGTATTCTTATCATAACCATATACTTCTAATAATTGAATAATCCCCCTCTTAATATATGCCTTATAAGTCATATAATCATCATTCACAAAATAATCACTACTAGCCCCAAAAGCAAAAGAAACAGGAGATAAATAAACTAATGTCTTACTCGTATCATCACTATCTAAATCAACATCAAAACTAGTTAAAATATCAATATCTAAATCTTTTTCTATTTGAAAAATAATATTCTCTAACTCTTCAATATTCTGACTAGAAAAAACAGAATCAATATAATATTTAAGAGAAGATAAACCTTCCTGTTCTCTTTTAGAATAATCAGAAACATTTTGATAAACCTCAGAAACAACCTGAGAAAAATTCACATCAATTTCTTGATTTCCAGAAACCACTAAAGAAAATAATGCATACTTTTTATCATCAACCTCCTCTTGTGCTTCTGTAAACCTACTCCAATTAGATTTATCCTTCAAATAATTCTTCTTCAAAGTATCCTCATTTACATAAGAATAAAAATCATCTTTTTCTAAACTATTTTGAAAAAACAAAATCTTTCCCAAAAATAATAAAACAATAATAATCAACAATAAACAATATTTCTTTTTCAATAAAATCGCCTACTTACCAAATAAAACTTTTTCAGAACGATATTGCTTTACAATATAAAACAAAATAATAACCACATAACAAATAGAAGAAATGATTAACATAAAAATTTCTATAACATGAAACTTTCCAGAAAAAATATCCATTAAACATTGTGTATAATTAAAAATAGGAATGAGATAAAACCACTTTTGAATAGATACACCCACTAAAGAAATCATCATTGGAATAATAGTTAAAATATTTAAAATAGAACTAACTGACTGAGCTTCTTTATAACTTTTAGTAAAACTAGTAAGCAAAATACTAAGTCCTCCTATAAATAAAGAAGCCATAATAATAATCACAAAAGAAATTAAAATACTAGATAAACCAACATGATAAGATAACCCCTCAAAAAATGAAAAATATCTCTTCACAAACTCTAAACTACCAATAGTCAAAATAAGCCCTATCAAAGAAGACAAAAATCCCATAATAACAGTAGCTAAATATTTTCCTAAAATTAAACATCGACTAGAAATCGGAAAAGTAAGTATTGTTTCCAAAGTCCCATTCTCTCTTTCTACTGCTGTTGCATTAGTAGCCATATTTGTAGTAGTAATCACAATTGACATCACAATATAAGTAAAAGCAATCGTAAACATCAAATTTAGTAAAAAATTTTCTCCATCAAGATCAACAATCTTATATTGAACCTGATCAAAAGTCTTCTTAACATCAACATTTTCTCCAATTAAGTAAACCTTAGCCAAATAAGTATTATATCCTTCTAAATAAGCCGTTACATAACTCCTTACCTTCATTCCATCAGAAGAATCTTCATTTGTATAAACAACATAATAATTATTATTTTTCTTCTTTTCAATATATCCTAAAATATCTCCCTTAGAATATGCCCTTTCCATCTCTTTTTTACTCTTATAGTATTTCCCCTTCAAATGTGCATTATTCATCAAAGAAATCTCATTTTGATTCAAAGAATAATTAACACCAATAGAATATAAATCATCCTTAGACTCTTCTTCATACATATAAGCATATAAAAAAATCATCGCTGGAATTAAAATAGGAAATAATAACAAAGTAATAAATGTTTTCTTATCACGAAATATCGATCTCAATTCTTTTTTTATTGTAATTAAAATTTCTCTCATCACATATCTCCATCCATTAAAGCAAAAAAAGCTTCTCTCAAATTACTTGTCTTTGTCTTTTTCAATATATTTTTTGCCTTATCTAACATCAGAATATTCCCATGATACAAAAACAACACATCATCACAAATATTCTCAGCTTCTTCCATATAATGTGTAGAATAAATAATTCCTTTCCCCCTCTTCTTTTCTTCCTTAATAAAATCAAGAATAATTTGACTAGAAATAACATCTAACCCACTAGTAACCTCATCAAAAATATAGTATTTAGGATCATGTACCAAACATCTAGCAATACTTACTCTTTGATATTGACCAGTAGATAAATTTTCAATCCTTTGATACAAAAATTCTTCCATACGAAATCTCTTCACAATCATTTGAATTCTTTTCTCCAAAACATCTTTTTCTACTCCATAATATTCTCCACACATTTGTAATAATTCAAGAGGAGAAATATCCTTATATAACTTCGTACTACCCGACAAAAAAGCAATTTTCCTCTGAATATCCTTCTTATGAGAAGAATACTCCATACCATCAACAAAAATCTTCCCTGAACTAGACTCCATTAACCCAGATAACATCCGAAGAAGAGTTGTCTTCCCAGCACCATTAGGCCCTAATATTCCAAGAATCTCTCCTTCCTTCAAAGTAAAAGATAAATCCTTATCTGCATAAAAAGAAACTGTCTCTTTTTTAGAGATTTTCTTTTCAAACTCTTTAGAAATATGCTTTACCTCTATCAATATTACCACCTCCTTACTTAACAAAAGTTTTTATCAAAACAAAAACACAAAAAACAATTACTAATATACCAAATAAAATCAAAAGAATATTAGAAAAGAAACCTTCATTAAAAATCCTCTTATCTTCTTTAACATCTAAAATAGGTTGCTCAAATAAATTCTCTCTAATAAAAGAATAATACTTCATCATCTCTTTTATGCGAATTAAAGGAACACTACTAACATAACAACTATTAATATCATAATATTGTGTACCTTCTAAAGAGATATCATCTAAAATAGAAAATCCATCTTCCTCAAATTTTTCTTTAGCATCATAATTCAATAATCTCTTAACAACACTATCCATAACTTCCTTTTCCCCATTTTTAAACTTAGTATCAATAACATAACCTTTACTATTTTTTTCCAAACGAGAAACAAAAAGATTAGCATCTATCTTATCCCTACGAATAGCAAAAACAACATAAGTATTATTATCATATAAAATACCACATAAAACCAAAGCCATCATCTTAACAGCACTATCTTGATCAATCACTTCTACCATATTATCACCTATCCTAATAGTAGCACATTTTAATAAAATAAACTAGAGAAAAAAATAATTTATAAAATAAAAAAATAGAAAAAACCTAAAAGATTAATCTATTTTTCCTACATTCCAAAATTTATGAAGTCTTTTCATTTAAACGCTTTACTTTCATCATTTTCTCATTATTCAATTTCTTACCCTTTAATAATCTCTTTTGAATAATATCAACCTTATTTTGTTGATGAAGAATAAGATTTTCTATCCTCAATATCTTTTGTAAAGTTTCCTCATAATGAGGAATATCTGAAGAATACTGCATCAAGAAATCACTCTTTAACTTCTCAACATGACTTAAAGTATCTTCAATCAAATAAGAAGTATAACGAATATCAGTAAGCTTACTAAAAATATCTTTTTCATAATCAATAGCCTCATACCGAACATGATTTTTCTCTTCAAGATGAATTCCCCGATAAGTATTTTGAACCATTTTTCTTGTAAGAAGTGTTTGAATACCAATTGATGGCAACAAGCCACTAAAAGGAGAAAGCATCATTAAACCAACATATCTAAGACCATTCCCCAACAATTGGTTAATTTCTCTAAGTTCATATGTAGTATATTCTACCTGATTAATCTTACCAACCTTTGACATCAACTGATCAAAATAATCATCCTGCTTTTTTATCTCCTCATTACAATCATTCAAAATTTTAACCTCATCTACTAATCCATCTTTTATAACCTTATATTTTTTATCTCTATCCTGATAATCAAAAATCTTATCTTGATTATCCTCCATCAAAGTAACAGTATCCTCACGAACTCTTTGCAAAGCAAGATACAAAGAATTAAATTCATCTAAAGCTTTATATTGAGAAGTAAACTTCTTTTTATCCACCTCATTATCCAATAATTCCCGATACTCAATCATATCATCAACAATACTACTATCTTCTATCCCAATAACTCCATCAATATAATTATTTCTCTTATACAAATTATATTGCTCAATAACAGCATTTAATTTTTTAATTAACTCATTAATCCTTTTCTTAAGTTCCAATACCTTAGCAAGCTCTACTTCATTCTCTTGCTTATCCCGAATCAAAAACAACTCACTCGCTAAAACATCTACCTCATCTAAATAACTCTCAAACTGCTCCTTAATCTTATCAATAATCTCACTACCAAGTTCTTTTAATTTCTCTTGATCATCTTGCGAATGATTAGAAATTCCCACACGCTTCTTTGAATAACTTCTTCTAACCAACTTATTTTTCTCTTTAGAAATCCTATTCTCCTTAAATTCCTTCTTTTCTTTCTCTATTACATTCTCTTTAGAATAATCTTCTTCATCAGAAAGAACTTCCTTTTTCTCTTCTAAAAATACTTCATGATCTGCTTTCTTCATATCTGTAGTAACATTAATATCTTTAACTTCACTTTTCTGTAAATCATTTACCTTTTCAATCGATTTAGATAAAGTTTTTTCTTCAGAAACATCATTTTTCTGAAATTCTTTTACTTTTTCTTTCTTCGTAACTTCCCCAATACCTCTAGCAACTCTTACTCGGTAAACTCCCCCATCTTCTCTTACTTTTTTCTTAATTTCAGTAACCTTCTCCTGAATAAATTGCTCATTTTCCTTCTGAAATCTCATTTTTTTAGAACGAGATAATCGAATATTTCTAATTCTTTCTTGAAATTTACTAAATCTACCACTATTATCAGCCATAAAAGACACCTCCCCTTAATAAAAAAAAGAATTAATCAGTAATCCCGCCAATTCTTTTAATATCCTCAGTTGATTTTCCCGTAATGATTGTAATATCTTCAAACGGAACATTACCATTAAGTAAAATTTTAACCGTATTTACTTTAGATTTCTCCAACTCTTCCTCTGTCAATTCTACCATATCATTTTGACCTTTCATCTTCATTCTACTACCACCTTTATATAAAAATTTTTCTCAAACCACGTTTTATTATATATTATTATTCTAATTTATACAACCAATTTTAAATAAAAAAACAAAAAAAGGAAGAAGATAATTATTAAAAATAATTTATTTATCTTCATCTATTTACTAATACTTTCTAAATAATAAGTAGAATCCCCTTTTTTATATTGATATTCATAAATTGAAAACTTCTTTTGATATTTTAATAAGACATTAGAAACTACTTTAGACTGATGAATAAAACTTAAATCAGCCTTACTTTTATCTAAAGAATAAACCTTATCTTTCATTAGATAATCTCGATAAAACTCAATAGTTTTATCTGTAATTTTTACAAAAGCAACCCTCTCATAAATAATAATCTTATCCCCCTGATTAACCCCATTCACAAAATAAGTATCAATAACCTTACTATAGTTTAAATCATTTCCATCATCTTTAGAAATACACATAGTATCTCCATCTAAATAAAACTTAGGAGAATATCTATCATTAGTATCAATCTTAAAATCATCAATACTCCCATAATATTTTTTATAAGCATCTCTAAATTCATCTAAAGGATAAAAATAACAATTCCTCTTCTCATCATAACCATGTGCATCATAATTCATCAAATCTAACAAAATATAACTCTTATAAATATCAGAAAAATCTTTAAATGTTACTTTTTTATTTCTATAATATAATCCATAATTATCTTCAATATCCTTATTTATATTACTACCAACAACAGAAAACTTATTTCCATCTTCTACTTGATACCTATCATACAAAAATCCAATCATCTCATCTTTTGATTCATTATTATTACTTGTCTTATATAAATCTAGTGAATTATCCTTCTTATTCATAGAAAGTAATAACAAACCCATAAGAAAAACAATAAAAGCAATTATCCCTGCAATAAAAATTCTAATAATATTCTTCTTTTTCATAAAATCCTCCTATGATTGAATTTTTAAATTACTAATACATCCAATATCAAGATTTTTATCTGTACTACTATCCTTAGTATAAGATAATGCCAAAGTATAAGTAACACCACTAGACAATGCAATATTAGATATCGTCCCCGACTTCGTTCCACTAATCGCATTAACCAAAGTAGTAGATGAACTAGAACTAGCCAAAGTAATTGTCAATTTATCATAACTAGCCTCTGAAGAAACACCATAATCAAAAGACAAATTAGCATCTACTGTTGGTGTAAAATGAATCTTAGATGTACTAGTAGAGCTCTTCACCCCTTTATTATTACTTTGAAATTGACCGTTAGAAACGACCCATGGATAACTTCCACTACCAGCTACCGTTAAATTACTATCAAATGTACTATCTGCAAAATCCTCATTAACAACAAATTCAACAATAGAAGTAACCGTAGTAGTAGCCGTAGTACTACTAATATTACCTGCCTCATCCCTAAAGAATCCATATACCGTTTTACTACCAGTACCATCACTAAGTCTCCATACATAACTAGTAGCATAATCAACCCAATTTGTACAACTACTAGCACTACTACTCGTATTAGAAAAGCACATTTTACTAGCTCCAGTACTAGAAATCGTTAATGTTCTAGTAAGACCTTTTCCATCTCCTATACTAATAGAATTACTTGTAGGTGCTGTCTTATCTAAAATAATACTTCGATTTATTGAAGCAATAACTTTATCATTACTATCTTTATAATAGACATAAACAACTTTTTTCCCCTCAGACAATCCACTCCAATCTAACATATAACTATTAGAAAAGTCAACATAATTACTACAACCAGTGCTATCTGTATTAATACACATCTTACTAACATCAGATAATCCAATTAAAGATAACTTAACACTAGCTGCTTCACTAGCATTAACATATTTATTTCCATTATTAATATTAAAAGAATTATTTGCTATTGTATAAGGATCTTCATATGTACCACTTCCACCTGTCACGATGACCGAAGACGCAAGACGTAGGACGGGACGAACACCATACGCATAGCGCGAGTTGCTGCTGCCCACACGCCGATAACTCGGATTCCAGTAGAACGTAAGCGCCGACGAAAAACTATAAGGCGTAGCAAACCAATAATATCCTCCATTGTCAATTAAATTATATGAAACTCCACATGATTTCTTCCGATAGCAATTTGTAGAATATGCATCACTTAAATTCTTTTTTTTCTCTATATTGAAAGTCATTTCTTGAAAATCACTATCTTTTATATTCCAACTACTTGCGCCATCACATACACCATTATAAGCATAATCTTGATTACAGTACTTTAAAGAAGTATTATTTAAGTTAGCTAAATGTTGAGGAACTCCATCAGTTGTTTCATTACTGCTACAACTAGTTCCAGCATTACCAGATGAATCAGTACACATACATTCTGGTGCTCCTGCACTAATTAAATAAGCACTACCATCTTTTAAGTAGCCTATTCGCCAACCATTAACCGAAAAACGATAATAAGAGTTAAAACAATATCCCATATTAGTATCATCATTAACATAATTAGCATTTTCTCCTTTACAATGATTCCCTTCACAACCATTATTTCCTGTATAATCAACATAACTACCAATAGGCATATCACTTAACTTAGGATGAATCTGAAAATCTAAATAACAAGAAACTCCTCCCTTTTTATTACTATTACTAACATTTAAAGTATAAGTTTCTTTATTCCAAGTAATAACAGTATCACTACTTTTACAATCATAACTAGCTAAATAGTAATTTCCACTAGTAGGTAATGTATCACTACTATTTCCATCTATACTAATTCTCAAATTATTTCCATTATATTTTACTTCTTTTAAAGAGAAAAGAGAATTACTATTTTCACTTCTAAAAAGATAAATAAAACTGAAACAAAAAACAATAGTTAACACAATTAACAACTTTTTTTTCATTAATGAAATTCACCTCTTTCTAAATAAGAAATACTAGAAATAATTGATGAAAAAGAAATTTTATTATTTCTATATAACTTAATTCTTTGATTAACTTTCTTTATCGTACGATGCCTATTACTAAATTTCTTATTTTTTCTAACCCCAATAAAATTCATATTTTCATTATTTTTATAAATTCTAGTCTTCTCATTTATCTCTAATCCAATTTCTGCTAACTTTATTTTAATTTTCTCTAAACAATATTTTAAATATTGTTTATCTTCATGAATAAGTAAAAAATCATCTTGATAACGAATATAATATTTAATTTTTAAGTCTTCTTTAATAAAATGATCAATTTCATTTAAATAAAAAATTGCAAATATTTGACTAGTCATAAACCCTATTGGACATCCATCAGGATAACTATCAATAATTTTAAAAATTAAATCAATAGCTTTCTTATCTTTTATTCTTTTTTCTATTTTATTTTTTAAAACATCATGTTTAATATGCCTAAAATAACCACAAATATCTATTTTTAATAAATAATATTTAAAATATTTTTTATCCATGATATCTCGATACTGAAAATAAAGTTTTCTTCCATAAGAAGTTCCTTTTCCCTTTCTACTAGCAACATTACTATCAATTAAACATGACGTTAAATAAGGAATAAGCAACTCCCTACTCACCAAATGATTAACGATTTTGTCATAAATATTTTGACTAACAATTAACCTCTTTTTAGGTTCATAAATAATAAACTCATTTACCTTAGAAGGTAAGTAAGTACAATTAAGCATATCTTTATAAATTTGATAAATATAAACCATTTTATACTGTTCAAATAAAATCACTTTATTCTTATTTCTAGTAGTTTTCATTACTTCATTAAAAGCACACTCAATATTCTGAATATTAGCTACCTTCTGATAAATATGACCAACTCTTTTCATTTTTTTATAAAGACTTACTTAGAGAAAAATACAACTAAATATATTTTTCTCTAAATAAATCTTTTTCCTCCTTAGCCTTTTCATCTTATTACTAACACTAATTTGAATTTATTTAATTTTTGCAAAAATACAAGGAATAAAATCTGTCCTAAATAATATTCATATAAAACCTTAATATTATACCCTAATCATTTAGGAATGGGCGAACACCATTCGCATTGTTCGAGTTGTTGTTGTCCACATTCCGATTATTCGGATTCCAGTTGAACGTATTCGTCGACGAAATACTTAATAATTTTACACCTTCACAATTTTTTCAAAGACCTAATAATGCTATTTATCATCTCCCCAAATTCTATATATAAATTATAACTAATAATTCTTTTTTGAACAAGAACATTTACTAAAAAATTAATCCTTTTTATATCACCTAAAACATGATTAGAATTTAATAATCCATAACTTAAACTAACTAACTCATGATAAATTTCTTTTTCAATAAGAGGAATTTTTTCTAAGACTTTATTATCTAAAAACTTTAAATAGTCAACTACTTCTTTTTTCACACTTTATCCATCCAATTAAAGAATAATAAATATTTTCTAACTCAATATATAAAACTTTATATTGCTTTTCACTCATAATTTTAAAATCAACTAACCTCTCAAATAAAAAGTTCAAATATTTAATTCTTCCAACTAAACTTCTCTTTTGCTCTAAAGTATCATTATTTTGAGATAATTCATTAATAATATAGATTTCTTTTAGCAAAGAAAACAATTCTTTTTCTACTAAATCTTTCAAATAATAATGTTTTCTAGAAAAGATTAATTGATAACCAAGATACTTAGAAGCCATTCTTTTATACAACATAATAATTTTTAATTTATCTCTCATTTATTATCTCCTCTATTTTATCTATTAGCTTCTTCACAAATCTTCTCTCAATATTTTCATTTAAATAACAATAGATTTTATCAATTCTACTCTTCAATTTATACATCTCAAGAGATTTTTCAAACAAAACTAAATAATTTTCATCATTTTCAAGAGAGAAATTAAATTCATCATCTACAATAAAATTAACTTCTTCACATTTTAATTCTTTCAAAACTTTAGATAAAGAATGAACTGGAAAACCTAACATATTTTTAATTATTTTATACTGGCACAAATAAGAAATGATAATCGCATCATGATCATAAGTTCGATAAAAAGAACCACTTTTCATCAAAATAACACTATTTGGATATTTTTCTTTTTTTATTAAATAATCATCATACATAAACAATTCCTTCAATTTCATTTAATATTTCAACTAATTCTTTAGAATCATTTTTCAGAAAATAATTCAATTTACAATAAATTTGATTTAATCTTTTAGTTCTCTGATATCTTAATTTCCCATTTTTTAAAACTTTACAATAATTATTATCTAAAAAATGATGTTCAGAATTAATATCATAACCATGTCTTTTACATAAAACTTTATAGTCAATCTTTTCCTCATTTAATTTATTTAATAAATAGGGAAGATACTTAATTCTATTAGTAATAAAAATATTTTTGTTTCCATGAATATCAAAATTAAAAATTTTATAAATAATATAGCAATCTTTATCATAAATATAATATTTATCATAATCATCAATAATAAATACTGTATTTGGATGGAGTTTTCTTGCTATTTTTAAAACATGAAATACACTCAAAATAACCACCTTCATTTAATATTTTGTCATTCTATTGAATCACATAAGGATCTTCATATGTTCCACTACCACCAATCACGCTGACCGAAGACCTAAGACGTAGGACAGGGCGAACACCATACGCAAGGATCGAGCTGCTGCTGTCCTCATTCCGAGTATACGGATTCCAGGTGAACGCATGCGCCGACGAAATACTATAAGGCGTAGCAAACCAATAATATCCTCCATTGTCAATTAAGTCGTAATTAAATCCACATGCTCTACTTCCATAAGTACTATCACAATCACTAAGTGTTTTTTTTGTTCCTATATTTGTAGTAATTACCTGGTAATCATTATCACTAATACTCCAACTACTAGTACTGTCACATACACCATTATAAGAATATTTAGAATTACAATATTTTAAAGCTACTTGATTCAAATTAGCAAGATGCTTAGGAACTCCTTTAGTATTTTCAGAATTCCTACAACTAGTTCCTGCATTACCAGATGAATCAGTACACATACACTCAGGTGCTCCTGCACTAATTAAATAAACACTACCATTTTGAATATAAGCAATTCTCCAACCATTAACAGTAAATCCATGATTATCATCATTACAATATCCCATATCATCATCATTAACATAATTAGCATTATCTCCAGAACAATGATTACCATCACAACCATTATTTCCTGTATATTTTACATAACTTCCCACTTCTACTGTATTTAACAATTTACTACTAGTAGCACTCGTAAATACCAAACTACAACTATCTCCCACCTTACTTCCTTTTCCATAAGTAATTGTTTTACTATATCCATCCCAAGTTAAACTACTTCCTTTCGTACAAGTAGAACTCATCGTATAATAACCATCAGTAGGAATAGATTGACTACTTTTACCATCAATAGTAATAGAAGATACTTTAATATCAGTATCACTATAATCACTAACATTTGTTTTTAACCTAGAAACAACCTCAGTCTGAATTTTACAACTAAAATTCCTATTCATTAAACTAGACTGATCGCCATCATTATCTAATATATAAACACGAAGTTCAAAATTATTATCTACATCATTATCAAGAGTAACCGTTTTAAGTTCTTTTGTAGTTGCTCCATTAATTCCTAATCCTGAACCAGTAACAGTAGAAACCAAATTTCCTTGATGATAAAGTTCCACATTAAACGCACTTACTTTAAGTGCATCATCAATAGTGATATCTTTCAATGAAATTTTCAACAATATTTGATTATCACTACGATTATTCTTTGTCCTAACAATAAATTGATGTTTATCAGAATATTGGTCTACATCACTACTTTCTATAGGAACAGCAACTGTATCATTAATAAATTCTCCCTTAATAAATCTTATATCTACATCTTTATTACTAGTGACAGCATCAAATGTTGTTGCCCCAGTACTAAAAGAATACCAAGCATAACTAGTAGCAAGCATTAAAACTAACATAACTGTAACAATAATTAATATAGTAAATAATAACTTTTTATATTTCACTAGCCATCACCTCGTATCTTATATTATTATACTAAAATTTTACCATAATACAAAAAAATATTCAACCTTTTACAGTCAAATATTTTCCTACTTATTCACCAATAATTTATAAGTTGTAAACTACAATTTATTGATAATTTTTTCTAATTTCATCTAATAATTTTTCATTAAATTTTTTATTTCTTATCATCTCTATCTCTTCCCTATATGGAGGATATTCTTTATCAATATAAGGCGTTTCTAATATTTTAGGAATCCCCTCTAACTTAGAGTGATAAATGACTTTCATTAAGTTATCAAAACCAATCTCTCCAAAGCCAATATTTTCATGTCTATCTTTATGACTCCCTCTTATATTCTTACTATCATTTACATGAATAACTTTTAAATAATCAAGACCAATAACTTGATCAAACTCTTCCAACACATGGTTAAAATCATTTAAATCATAACCAGCATCATGAATATGACAAGTATCTAAACATATACCTATCCTATCTTTATATTCAACATGATCAATAATAAATTTTAATTCTTCAAAATTTTTACCAACCTCTGTACCCTTACCAGCCATCGTTTCTAAACAAATCGTTACTTTATACTGATTAGAAAGGATAATATTAAGTCCTTTAATAATATTACTAATCGTATGATTTCTCTCTAAACCAACACTAGAACCAGGATGTAAAACTAATTTAGTCATCCCCAATTCTTCGCATCTTTCCATCTCATTCTTTAAAAAACTAACACTAAAATCAAACTTTTCATCATTACATAAATTAACAATATAAGGAGCATGTACAATAATATTTTTTAATTTCATTCCATTTTCTTTCATTAGTTGATAAGCTTGATAAGTAAGTCCATCATTAATAATACCTCTTCTAGTATTTTGAGGAGCTCCTGTATAAAACATAAAAGTATTTTCTCCATACCTTAAAGCTTCTTTAACACTACCAAGCAACTGTGTATCACTCTTATAAGATACATGACTACCAATAATTAATTCCATATCTAATACCTCCATAAAAACTAATCTTTTAAACATCCTAAGGGAACAACTAAAACACCATCTTCCCTTTTAAAAGCATATTTTGTTCCTGTTAAAATCATCAAGAAAGAAGGACTACCCATCGCTTTTTCATCAACAATATTTTTAATTTTTAATAAATTTCTAGCTGCCTCATCTTGGGCTTCATTTCCTCCCAATTTAACTTCTATAGCTCCCCATTTCCCATTATCCAAATGAATAATAGCATCACATTCTAAATCATTGTTATCTCTATAGTAA
>JAQXQC010000032.1 GCA_029100965.1 Bacilli bacterium
TATTAATCCAGTACCAGAAATAAATCCAATGGAGCAACAAGTACAAATTATTAATCCAGTCCCAGAAATAAATCCAATGGAACAACCAATCCAAAATATCAATCCAGTACCAGAAATAACCCCAATGGAGCAACCAGTACAAAATATTAATCCAGTACCACAAATAACTCCAATGGAGCAATCGGTACAAAATATTAATCCAGTACCACAAGTAAATCCAATGGAGCAACCAGTACAAAATATTAATCCAGTACCAGAAGTAAATCCAATGGAGCAACCAGTACAAAGTATTAATCCAGTGCCAGAAATAAATCCAATGGAACAACCAGTACAAAATATTAATCCAGTATCAGAAATAAATCCAATGGAGCACCCAGTACAAAATATTAACCCAGTGCCACAAGTAAATCCAATGGAACAACCAATCCAAAATATCAATCCAGTACCAGAAATAACCCCAATAGAACAGTCAGCTCAAAATACTACTAATCAAGTAAATCAAATTTTTACTACAAATGGTTCGCAACCATTTGATATTAATAGTATGTTTGCCAATAATAAATAAGATTTAGAAAGGAATCATTATGAACGAGAACGAATTAAATACAGATAGTAAACCTAAAAATACTTATCGAGCTACAACAAATTTAAATATCGATATGGAAAATCCTCAGATACATATGAATAGTGCTACTGGCATGAATATAAAAGACATCAATCAAAATAATAATTTTTCTCCAAATCTTGATGATTCTTTTAATGGTTCTGATGATTTCTATAAAGATTATTCTAATCAAAAACCTATTAAACAAAATTATTACGCAAGTTCCAATAATCCATATCAAAATCCTCAAAATCCAACCAATTATAACGACATATCAAATTCGAATTTTAAAGAAGATAATTTATATGGAAATCAAAATATAACTACTAGTAACTTAAATAGTAGCCAAAGTTATCAAGAGGATAGTTTTATTCCAACAAACAATCCTCAAAATTTAAATACGTCATATGTTCCTACATCATCTTCTTATTCAAGTGGAGTAGAATATGAACCAACTATGGAAGAGAGAAAAGAAAAGAAAACATTTAAAATTCCCGTTGAAGTAAAAATAACAGGATTTATTGTTTTCCTCTTACTAATATTTGTATTAATTATGCCATATATTTATGATTTCTTTAAAAATTTGCAATTATCCCTTAGTAGATAATTTAACAATTTCATCATAATTATCATCGCGAGCCATAATATTTTTATGAAGTTGATGACACTTTTCACACTTATAAATAATTTTATAAGTGTTTTTAAATTTCTCTACACCAATTGGTACCAAAAGGCCATGACAGGGATTAAGACGATCCCCTGGATTAATATCAACATGCTTAGAATATAGACAAAAAGGACAATGATCTCTAGCAGAATAGTTTAGTTTTTCTACCTTATTAGAACAATTTTCACAAATAAAATTTTCATCAATCATATTAAATTTTTTCATCTTTTTCACCAAAAAAATTATAACATGATTAGTATATTTTGTAAAATTTAACGATATAATAAAGTGGTGAGAATACCATGAAAAAAATTTATAAATTTTTGACGAAATTATTTATTTGCTGCATTATTTTCTTAGTTTTAGCTATCTTATCTAAAACCAATCAGCAATATAAAGAAAAAATAAAAAAATATCTTTATCAAGATCATATTGATTTTTCCCTAATGAAAGATTTTTATAATCATTACTTAGGAGGAATATTTCCCCTTACCAATATTACAAACTATCGAACAAATTATGTATTTAATGAAAAAATTACTTATCAAAAAATTAAACCCTATCAAGATGGAGCAGTGTTGAAAGTAACCAAAAACTATTTAGTTCCTAATCTGCAAGAAGGAATTGTAGTATATTCTGGCAAAAAAGAAAAATATGGCTATACAGTTATTATAGAAGGAAATGATCAAATTGATTATTGGTATGGAAATATTTGTAATACAATGGTAAAAATGTATGACCAAGTTCCCAAAGGTTCATATTTAGGAGAATCATGTGATGAAAAAATATATTTTGTTGTAACAAAGAAAAATAAAGTATTAAATTATCAAGATTATTTAGGAGAGGCTACCCAATAAATCTAATTTAGTGTATACTAAAATAAGAAAAGGTGGAAGTTTAATGGAGTTAGCAGATGTAAAAGGATTAGGACCAAAAAAAATTCTTTTATTTAAAAAATTAGGAATTAATACAATAGAAGACTTAATTACTTATTATCCATATAAATACAATATAATAAAAAGAAGTGAAATGAAAAATGCTAAAGATAAAGATAAAGTAACAATCGACGGAGTAGTAGAAAATTCCCCAACCATAACGGTTTCTTCTAATCGAATGAAACGCTTATTATTTAGAATTTCAACAGCAACAAACATTTATCAAGTATGTGTATTCAATCAAGAATATCTTTGTCACGAATTATATCCGGGAACCAAAGTAATTGTAATAGGAAAGTTTGACTTAAAAAGAAATACTATTACAGCAGAAGAAATAAGAATAGGATTATTACCTGCAAAAACAATAGTAGAGCCAGTTTATCTACAAACAGAAGGGTTAAATAAAAAAACAATCTCTACTACAATTCAAGAAGTACTAAAACAAAATATCTCTCTTCATGATTATATTCCAAAAACAATTCAAGAAAAATATCAATTTTTACAAAAAAATATAGCAATAAAAGAAATGCACAATCCAACAAGCACATTAAATTATAGAAAAGCAAAGCAAAGACTAAAATATGAAGAAATTTTTTTATACTTATTAAAAATTCAGTATCTAAAAAAAAGAAGACAAATAGAAGAACAGGCAATGATGAGAAATATTTCTTATCAAGAAGTAGAGAACTTTATCAGTACTTTACCATTTGAATTAACTAAAGATCAGTTAGAAACCGTAAAATCTATCTTTAAAGATTTAACTACGAAAAAAAGGATGAATCGTTTTGTCCAAGGAGACGTAGGAAGTGGAAAAACAATTGTAGCATTTCTTGCTGCATACATGAATTTTTTATCCAATCACCAGACAGCCCTAATGGTACCAACAGAAATTCTAGCAGTTCAACATTACCAAAATGCCAAAGAAATTTTTAAAGAAATAAAAATAAATATAGGGTTATTAACTTCAAGTGTTCCTAAAAAGGAAAGAGAAAATACCTATCAAAAACTAGAAAATGGCAAAATAGATTTTATTATAGGAACCCAATCTTTAATTCAAGATAATCTCCATTTTTCAAATTTAGGTCTAATTATCGCAGATGAACAGCATCGTTTTGGTGTAAAACAAAGAGAATTACTAAGAAACAAAGGGGTTAGTCCAGATGTATTATCAATGAGTGCAACGCCAATCCCAAGAACTTATGCTTTAACTTTATATGGCGATATGGATATTTCAAACATTAAAACGAAGCCCAAAGGAAGAAAAGAAATTATAACAATATTTCGGCAAGAAAAACAAATAAAAGAAGTTTTATATAAAATGAAAGAGGAATTATTAAAACAGCATCAAATCTATGTTATTGCTCCATCAATCGAGGAAGAAGAAGTTTTAAATAATGTCCAAATTATCTATCGAAAAATGAAATCAGCATTTGGGAAAATAGCCACCATAGGAATGGTACATGGAAAAATGAAAGCCCCAGAAAAAGAAAAAGTAATGAAAGATTTTGAACAAGGAAAAATTTCTATTTTGATTTCCACAACAGTAATTGAAGTAGGGGTGAATGTACCAAATGCTTCAATGATGGTCATTTTTCAAGCTAATCTCTTTGGATTATCCACTCTTCACCAATTAAGAGGTAGAGTAGGAAGAGGAGATATTCAAAGTTATTGCATCTTAATTTCCAATGACCCTAGCGAAAGACTGTCCTTTCTAGAAAAAACAAATGATGGATTTCTAATTAGTGAATATGATTTTAAAACAAGAGGACAAGGAGATTTATTTGGAACAAGACAGAGTGGTGATGCATTATTTAAACTAGCAGATATAAAACAAGATTATCAAATGATTGTAAAAGTTCAACAAGATTTATTTGATTTTTTAAAACAGAAAAAAGATGAATATTTAGAATTAAAGAAATATTTAGAAGAAATGGATTTATTGGATTAAAATACTTATCTATAATCTTTCTATAAATAGATAAATTATTCAAAATTAGGAGAAGAATTTAAAAAAATCAAGTAAACAATGGGCTAAAAATATAGTAATTAAAGCATTTCGTGTTATAATGAATTTGGAGGTTAAAAAATGAAAAAGAAATATGGATTATTTAAAGTGTTGTCTATATTGCTACTACTTGTAGTTGTTGCAAGTTATTGCATTAAAGGCAGACAAGGTTCTATTAGCTATTTAGCATTAGGAGATGTCTTCCTTAATTACGTACAGTCATTTTATTATTTCTTTGATACAATTATCTTTATTTTAGTAGTAGGTGGTTTCTATGGCTTTTTGAATAAAGTACCTGCTTACAAAAAAATGGTAGAAGCAATTTCTGCTAAAATTAGTAGCAAAGAAAAAGAAAAAGTATTTATAATTATAATGACTATTGTATTTGCTTTACTTGCATCATTAACAGGATTAAATACAATTTTACTATTATTTGTTCCATTTGTAGTTTCAATTATTTTACTACTTGGATATGATAAATTAGTAGCATTATCTACAACAATTGGTGGTGTTTTGGTAGGATATATCGGAGGTATTCTTTTAACATTTAAAGATGCTAGCAATCAATATGCATCAAGTTATACAACTTTTGATAAATTAGTTGGATTGAAAAGCAATTGGAGTAATTTATTTCCAAAAATTTTGTTATTAGTAATAGCCGTTGCTTTGTTAATTTATACAATTCTTAATCATATTAAAAAGAATGATAGTGAGAAGTATAATTTAACAAAACATGATAACTTATTTATTGAAACAAAAGAAAAAGAAAAAAAAGAAAAAACAGATAAATCAAAAAAGAAAGTACTTCTATGGCCTTTAGGTATTGTACTTGGATTATTATTAGTAATATTAGTATTAGGATATTTACCATGGTCTGATTTATTTGGAATTAAATGTTTTAATAATTTCCATACTTGGTTAACAGGATTAAAGATTGGAAAATATGTAGTATTTACAAGCCTTATTTCAAGTAGCATTACTGCATTTGGTACATGGGGAAATTTAGGAAACTTCATGATGGCAATTTTCTTCATTGCATTATTTATTTTCATCTTAATGCTTATTTATAAAGTTAAATTTGAAGATGCTATGGATGGTTTCTTATATGGAATGAAAAAAATGCTTCCTGGAGCATTAACAATAGGGCTTGCTTATTGTGTATTAGTTTGTAGTTATAACAATGGATTTGTAGAAACAATTATTACAAATGCAAGTAAAAGTTTTGGCGATAACGCTATTATTAATTCTTTAATTACTATTTTAGGAAGTGTGCTAAACGTTGATACTTACTACATAACAGCAGGTGTATTTACATCAATGGTATCAGCATTACCAGATAAAGCTAATTTATCAGTATATGCAATTATGTTCCAAAGTTTATATGGATTAGTTCAATTAGTTGGACCAACAAGTATCCTTCTAATCGCAGGATTATCTTACTTAGAAGTACCATATAAAACTTGGTTAAAATATATTTGGAGATTTATTGTTGAATTATTAATTATCATATTAATTGTTCTAATGATTGTATCTTTAATATAATCATTTAAACAGGGAAGGAAAACTTCTCTGTTTTTTTCTTCTTTTAATGCACAAAAAAACCCTTATTAAATAAAGGGTTAATATTCTAATGGTGCGCCCATAGGGATTCGAACCCCAAACCTTCTGGTCCGTAGCCAGACGCTCTATCCAATTGGGCTATGGGCGCTTGATGTATACATTATATAATAAAAATTAGAAAAAAACAATAGTTTTTCAAAAAAAGATGAGATTACGTAAATTTTTATTTGAATGTCCGTTTTAATAAAATAACGGAATTAAGTCTAATTATAGTATAATATATATCGTTTCTTTGTAGTTATAAGGAGGAATAAAAATTGAAAACATGGAAACACATTAGTGAAGATAATAGAA
>JAQXQC010000033.1 GCA_029100965.1 Bacilli bacterium
ATATAAAAAGGGAATTAGTATAGATAAAAATGATATAAAAACGCTCGAAAAGAAACATGTTTATAGAGAAGAAGGTATAGAAAAATGGAGTTTAGTTATAACTCCATAAAAAATTAACATTTATTTTTGAACAATCCCTAAGTCTTTATTTGAAACATTAATAACTTCCTGTTTTAAAAGATCTTCTTGCTGCAAATCACAAACAACAAGATAAGCAAAGAAAATAACAATAATTAAAATAATTCCTCCAATAAAAAGAAATACTTTCTTCCCCTTCTTGATTTTTCTATTCTTTTTCACTCTACTCACTCCTCATGACAACAGTATAACATTTTTTAAAAAAAATGTCGAACAAAAAAAGAAGCCATCAAGCCCCTTTCTTAATGAAATAAATTAATCACATCATGACAAGTAACATATATCATCAATAAAATCATACAAATAAATCCAATTCCCGTAATTGTAGCCTCCACATTAGAAGAAACTGGCTTTCTTCGAATCTTTTCAATTAGTAAAAACAAAATATGTCCTCCATCAAAAGCTGGAAAAGGAATCAAATTAATTATTCCAACATTAATACTCAAATATGCAAGTAAATATAAAAGACTAGCAACACCATATTGTGATTGTTGATCAACAACTTCATAAATACCAACAGGACCAGATAGATCATTAACTCCCAATTTACCTGTAAATAAATATTTCAATGTGGTTCCCATAGAAAAAATAATATCTTTTGTTTCTAAAACAGCATATTGAATACTATTTCCAACCCCCTTCATTTTAATTGTCTTACTACTTACTCCATAAACATATTTTACATTACCATCTTCATCTTTCTCCTTCTTAGGAGAAACTTTAATCGTTTTAATTTCTCCAGAAGTATTTTCTACCTTAAAACGCAAAGTACTTCCCTCTTTTGAAGTAGCAATCTTTAATCTAGCTTGTGTCCAAGTAGAAACCTTCTCCCCGTTAACAGAAAGAATAGTATCCCCATTACGAAGACCAGCCTGATAAGCCGGATAATCAGAAGGCAACTTATCCACCTGCAAAGTAGCCAAACTCCCTCCAAAAATCAAACACATCACAAACAAAGTAACAAGAGCAAGCAGCATATTAAAACCAGGTCCCATAAAGAAAATCAAAAATCTTTGCCAAAAACTTTTCTTATAAAGTTTTCTCTCTAAAGGAACATCATTATCCCCATCTTCACCCTCTTCACCAGCAAGACGAACAAAACCACCAATAGGAAATAATCGAATATTATACTCCGTTTCACTATTCTTAGGCTTCTTAGAAAAAATTTTTTTCCCCATACCAATAGAATATTCATAAACATATACACCAAATAATTTAGAAAAAAGAAAATGTCCCAATTCATGAATCAAGACAATTGTCCCCAATATAATAATAAATAAAACTAAACTTAACATAAAATTCCTCCCCTTTAAAGAATAGTCACAATAATACTAAGTCCTAAAGAAACAAATAAAACACTATCAAAACGATCTAAAATTCCCCCATGACCAGGAATTAAATTAGAATAATCTTTTTTATGATAATATCTTTTAATACTACTCATAACCAAATCACCAAATTCAGATAAAAGAGTCAAAATTAAACAAATAAAACCAATCTCAACAAAATTTAATCCTCCAATAGCTAAATTATAATATACTCCACCAACCAAAACACCCATAATAGTTCCAATAACACTACCCTCTACTGTCTTCTTAGGAGAAATCTCTGTCAATGGATGTCTTCCAATAAGTTTCCCTCCTATATAAGCATATGTATCTGTCGTAAAAGCAATCAAGAAAATAAAAATACACTTATAAATATCCATCTTCGCCATAAAAACAATATTATGAAAACTAAATCCTAAGAAAAATACACATCCCATAACAAAGAAAGCATCATTAATATTATAAATATCATAATCCCGATAAAAAACAATAGGAATAGTAAGTGCCAATATTGGTAATATCACTAAAATATTATTATCCAAAGAGAAAAATATATCATTCAAAACTAAAAGAATCAAACTAAAATATCCCAATAGTTGTATCATAGCAATATTTTGTCTTTTATCTTCATACTTAATTTGAAATAACTCATGATAACCAATAAGAGAAGCAATCAACATAACAATTCCAAAAGCCTGATAACCGAAAAACACTGATCCAACTAAAATAATCAATAAAATTACCGCACTAAACGTTCTTTTTTTCATTTCCTACACATCCTTCTACTACAATTATATAATAAATAAAAATGATATTCAACAAATTTACATCAAAATACTTTTACTATACAAAAATACTGACACCTATTTTTCTAAATAAGAAACAAATTCACCATAAACTTTCTGCTGATCATCAATTTTAGTAATCTTTACCAAACAACACTTATTATTAGGAATATCCCCCTCAACAGATACCTGAATATAATTACTAGTCAAAATAGAAACTTCTCCCTTCTTAGAACATTCACTAAGACCAGGCAAAGTTCTACCTAAGTATTTTTCATAAAAAGCCCTCTCCATCTCATTAGATAACTTCAATACTTCCTTTACCCTTCTCTTCTTCACTGTACCATCAACCTGATCCTTCATCACACTAGCAGGAGTATTCTCTCTTTTCGAATAAGGAAAAGTATGAATCTTCGTAAAATGAATCCTCTTCAAAGTATCCAAAGTTTCCAAAAAGTCTTCCTCCATCTCACCAGGAAAACCAACAATCAAATCCGTAGTCAAAGAAATATCTGGATCAATCTCACGAATTTTTTTAATCCTCTCTTCAAACTCAGCCACATCATAGCACCGATTCATCTTTCGAAGAATTTTATCTGAACCACTTTGAAGTGGAATATGCAAATGTCTAGCAATAACAGGAGAACTCTTCATCAAATCAATAATCCCATCAGTTACTTCATTCACTTCAATAGAAGAAAGTCTTATTCGATAAATATTAGGAATCTCTACCAAACGTCTAAGCAATTTCTCCAAATTCATATTCTCCAAGTCTAACCCATATCTACCCGTATGAATTCCTGTTAAAACAATTTCTTGATATCCATTCAAAACTAATTCTGATACTTCAGATACTACATCTTCATACCTTTTACTCCTAGCTCTCCCCCTAGCATAAGGAATAATACAATAACTACAAAAAGCATTACACCCATCTTGTATCTTTACAAAAGCCCTAGTATGATTATCAAAATGATGAATATTCATTGCCTCAAAAAAAGTTTCTTCTCTAACATCATATAACTTCTTAATAGTCTCTGAATGAGAAAAATACTGATCTAAATATTCCAAAATCTTACTCTTATCCTGTGAACCAATAACAATATCTGCATCAATTGCTTCAGCGTGTGTCTGACTATAACACCCCATAACCACAATAATAGCCTTATCATTCCTCTTTTTAGCCTGATGAATCATCTTCCTAGACTTCCGATCACTCTCATTAGTAACACTACAAGTATTAATTATATAAATATCTGCCATCTCATCAAAAGGAACAATGATATAACCATGATTTTTTAACAGTTCCTCTACATACTCACTTTCATAAATATTTACCTTACAACCTAATGTATATATTCCTACTTTCATCCCATTACTCCTTCATCAAAATAATTTTAACTAAAAAAATTATAGCATATTCAAATTTTTATTACAAATATTAAACAAGAAAAAAAGATAGATACACTCTATCTTACAATACCAACTATTCAGCTTCTTTTTTAGTTGTAGCCTTCTTAGTAGTAGTTTTTTTAGTTGCTGTAGTAGTAGATTTCTTTGTTGTTGTCTTCTTTTCAGCAGCAGTAGAACTTTTCTTAGTTGTTGTAGCCTTCTTAGTTGCTACTTTTTCTTCCTTTACTTCTTCTTTCTTAGCAGCTTTAACAGCAGGTTCATAAGTTTTTCCTTCTAAACTACTCTTAGCAATAGCTACCAAATCAGAAAACGCTTCTGGAGAATCAATAGCAAGTTCACTTAACATCTTTCTATTAATAGTAACTCCAGCCTTAGATAATCCATTAATAAATTTAGAATAACTAATTTCATTCTCACGACAAGCAGCATTTATTCTTGTAATCCATAACTTTCTAAAGTTTCTCTTATTTTGTCTTCTATCTCTAAAAGCATATTGCCCAGAATGCATTACTTGTTCATGAGCAGTCTTATATAATCTATGTTTACTACCAAAATAACCTTTTGCTTGATCTAATACTTTCTTTCTTCTTGCACGTGCAACAGTGCCACCTTTAACTCTTGTCATAATTCTTCACTCCCTCATCCTATATTAAATCTTTAACTCTTTTTAAATCTGAATGATTTAATCCATTACTTTTTCTCTTTTGTCTACTTCTCTTTGCACTATTTTTTCCTGTATTATGTCTTGTTCCTTGACTCTTAATAGAAATAGATCCACTTTGTCTTACATTTAATGCTTTCTTAAGACCACTATGTGTTTTCTTTTTAATCTTTTTTACTTTTAATTTTTTAGCCATAATTAATTCTCCTTCTATTTTTTCGGTGTAAGTTGCATAAATATACTTCTACCTTCCATCTTAGGTTGAATTTCTACTTCTGCAATATCACTTAAAGATTCCTCAAATCTCTTTAGTACTTCCTTAGCAAGTTCCGGATGAGCAATCTGGCGACCTTTAAAACGAATACTTGCTTTCACCTTATCGCCTCTTAATAACGCTTTCTTAGCATTATTTACACGAGTATCAAAATCATGCTTATCAATCGTTACAGACAAACGAAACTCTTTAATATCTATCATTGCTTCTCTTTGTTTTTTTTGCGCTTCTTTCGTTTTCTTTTTCTTTTCATACTTGAAACGATTATAATCCATAATCTTACAAACTGGCGGATTAGCACCTTCACTCATTAGTACCAAATCAAATCCAGCATAAGATGCCAAAGTAAGAGCATCCTTTCTACTCTTCACTCCTAATTGTTCCCCACTAGGACCAATTACCATCACTTCTTTTGCTCTAATCTGTTCATTAATTAAGTTATCTTTATTGTTTGCGATATCAAACACCTCCATAAAAAATGAATACAGTAAAGACTGTATTCATTTCTAAAAAGCCATTATTATTCTATATTCTATAAAGTATTATTAGCTTTTTACCTATCACTTTTAAAGTAATCAGGTGAGATGAATACATCTTCTTTCTGTTTCTTTCTTGTCAATTATATTAAACTAAATGCTAATTGTCAAGAGAAAATACTTACTTTTTACTAATTTTTACTTTAATTTTCGTTGTTTTAGGATTATATGTCGCCTTATTATCCTCTCCTGTAACTTTTACAGTAATTTCATATTCTCCTTCACCATATCCATTTAAATCTACTTGTGCCTTAATTGTAGAATCATCAATCGTATCAAGAACACTCTTCGTTCCCTTTACAACAACCGTTGTCTTACTAGAATTTTCTCCAACAGCAACAGCTTTATAACGATTTGTATCCAAATTTATTGTTTCAATAGAAACATTCTGAACCTCTTTCGTAACCTCCGTACCTAAAGTAATATTAACCTTCACATTAGTCTCTGATATCTCTTTAATACGAGAAGGCTTTGAAATTACAACATCATAACTCTTATTTTCACTCAATTTAGAAACATCTACTTCAACAGGAATATACTCAATCGTATCTAGAACATCTTGATCACCATAAACAGTAACCTTAGTAACATCAGTAGTAATATTATCAATTGCCTTACCAAACTCCAAATCACCAGCAGGAACAACTTTCAATGGAACTTCCTTACTAGGAGAATTTACAACCACTTTCGCACTCAAACGATTAGGTTCCATCTCCAATCCTTTTACAACATCCCCATTAGAATCATAAGCAACCAACTTAATATCATCAATAGTAGTTGTACCAATCTTAGGATTCATCATCTTACTAACATCAACCAAAGCCTTAACTGTAGAAACTTTATTTAAAATATGTTCAGCTCCCTTAATAACAATCTCAGAATTATTTAAAGTAACATCACCAATAGATAACTTCTTATCTAGCTTATTCTTATTAATAACCTCTATTCCAGCAGTTCTAGTCTGAGAAACCTTAGGATAAATAGTCACATTAACAGAAGAAGGCGCCAACTTATATTCAACAGAACGAATAGAACAATCATACTCTAATTTTATAGTATGCATTCCTTCTCCTAATCCAGACAAATCAGCAGTAACAACACCAGTCGCTAATTGCTTCGCTAAATACAAATCAACCTTACGCCCAATCAAAGTAACATCTACACTCTTAGGCAAACCTTCCACAACATAAGTATTATTATTATAAGTTGCCTTTACTTTTTGTCCATATAAAACCTCAGCACTATCCGTAATAATCGTTGTAGACTCACTATCTACATACATAAATAACCCAATAGCAAGAATTAAAGAAATAAATATTAACGTATTCTTCTTCGTAATCCACTTTTCAAACCGATCAGTCCTATTTCCCAACTTATCAGTAATCATCACAATAAACTTAGTAATAGGAATAATAATTACCCGATCAATAACCTTATAAATTGCCTTAAAGAAAGCAGCGATAAATTGAACCAAATTCTTAATGATCTTCATGTTTCTCACCACCCTCTACTTCCTCATCTTCAAACTCATCATCAAGCAATATCTCATGTTTAGGTTTCAATTCCTCAACCAACATCATTCGAACATCATCAATAGACAAATTATAATTAAGTACTCCTCCAATAGCAATAGAAATTTTCCCGGTCTCTTCACTTACCACTAAAGCAATAGCATCAGACTCTTCACTAATACCTAAAGCAGCACGATGCCTTGTACCCAATCTCTTATTAATCTTAGTATTTAAACTAATTGGAAAAACAGCACCAGCACTAGTAATCCGATTTCCTTGAATAATTACCCCACCATCATGTAAAGGATTTCTCGGAAAAAAGATAGAAATCAATAACTCCGAAGAAATATCAGCATAAATTCCCTTACTTCTTTCAATATAGTCTCTTAAACTAATATCCCTCTCAATAACAATCAAAGCACCAATTCTTGACTTTCTCAAATATTCAACAGCATTCATAATCTCATAAACCATTTTTTCTCTCTCATCCATCGTTAAAACTCGATGTCTTGTCAAAATCTGTTGTCTACCCAAATGCTCCAAAATATTTCTAATTTCTGGTTGAAAAATAATAATTAAAGCCAAAGGCCCCCACATAATCACATACTCTAAAAGCAACCCAACAGTCGTCAAATTTAAATAATCACTCAACAATTTAACAAATACAATAATGATTACTCCTTTAAATATTAATATCATTTTGACATTATCTTTCAAACTCTTTAATACAGAATAAATCAAAATCCAAACTAAAGAGATATCAATTATTTTTTGTAATACCGTTATCATACTACTTAATGTCATATTTATTTCCCTTCTTTCTACTATAAAATATATTATAGCATATTCTTTTTAAAAATAGTATCCCTTCCTTAAAATTTATTTTTATATTTAAAAAAAGATGTAAGAAATAAAAAGAAAAATACTTCTTCAGCACTTTCCTAAAAATGAATCTTAAGTTAAAAATCCGAGATTCAATCTCTAATTAAACAATAAATAGTAACAAACTATAACATTTTATCTTGAAATTTAGCAAAAATATATTGTCAAAGCCAGAAAACTATGATATGATTATATTGCTTTTGGCGAGATAGCTCAGTTGGCTAGAGCGATCGGTTCATACCCGATAGGTCGAGGGTTCGACCCCCCCTCTCGCTACCATAAGAATATTCAAATCCTCATTTTGAGGATTTTTTATTTTTTTCATTAACCATAAACTTAAGTATTTTTCATAAAAAATTGAGAACAGAAATCTATCTGCTCCCATTTTTATTTATTTTTTATGATTAATTGTCTGTGATAACACCTGTTTTTTAGCAAGTACCCAATCATAACTTTCATTAATAATATTAGAGTCACAATAAGGACACTTACTAGAATTGACATTATCAAGTGGTGCATTACAATTTGGACATTTATTTGGCTTATCACTAACCCCTTTATTAAAGGTCATTGCATACTCATAAATTACTTTTTGTTTATCATTACCTCGTAATGTCTTTTCCTCTTTATCAACAATATAGTCGTAGCATTCTATCTTCATTTTTATAGTAAGAGAAACTAACTTCTCTTTTGTCTCCATACCAATAATCTTAGAATCTAATAATTGAAAATCCTTCATTATATTCTTTTGATTCTTTACCTTTAATGTAGCTAATTGTGCTGAATAAGTATTATATAACTCATCCGTTACACATTTTCTAATTGAATCATTATCAAAATTCATCCAAGCAACTTGAATCTCTTTATATAATTCATAAGTTTTTTCTTTAAACTTTTCCTCATCAAAATCTGGTAACAACTTCTTTAATTTATCGATATCATAAGGATTTAGTTTACCTAATGATGTACCTGGCACCATTAAACGATTAGATCCACTATTTGGTTTATTCGTAATAGCAAAAATAATTACAATAAAAGCAATAATTGCCATCACCATAAAAGGATCTAATGACCCACTAGAATAACTTCCGCCTGAACTACTCCAATCAGAACTATCCCAATCAGAGGATGAACTCCCCCAATCAGAAGACGAACTTCCCCAATCGGAAGAACCCCCACTGTCATAGCCACCATCCCATCCAGAATCAGCCGACAACTTATGAATAGGAAAAAATAGACACAACAATAACAGAATGATAAAGATAACTCTTTCCCTTTTTTTCATTTCACTACTCCAAATTCATAGAAGATAATATCCAATTTTTATCTTCTTGATTATAAACAGTACCACAATATGGACAAATCCCCGATGCATTAACATCAATTGATGCTCCACAACCAGGACATTTATTTACCGTATCTACTGCTTGAAAGTCAATTTTTTTCGTAAATGTTAAATAATTATTTCTACTCACCCTAGAATCTCGATTACCGCTAACATAATTTCCATCTAAATCTATCAAGTAATCCAAATATCTAGAAAGAATCATAACCTGAATAATCATTTGATTATCTTCTACTTGATAATGCAAAATATCTGTCTTTGCAACATTCAATTCATCATACATCTGAATTAAACCTTTCTGATTCAAAATATCAACTTTTTGCTTTAATTGCTCATACACATCATCGGTAACAAAATGTTTAATATTCTCTATTTCTTTAGTCATCAATGAAGTATAAATTTGAATAAAAACATTATTAACATAAGTAATAAATTTACTTTCACTAAAATCTTTATCATATTTTAAGATTTCATTCATTCGGCCTTTGCCCCACAATTACTACAAAACTTTCCTGTCAATTTAGCTCCACAATTACTACAAAACTTTGGAGATGTTCCCGAATCATTAGTAATTCCAACTGAAGAAGTACTCTGATTTCCTAAATTTTGATTAACTGCTCCCATCATCGTAGCACCAGTTTGATTTGCCATAGACATTCCCATAAAGCCTGTCATAGAACCATTTTCATTAGAAGCAGCCTTTGTCATCGCCTCAGCAGAAGCACTTGCCATTAATCCTGATTGCATAGAAGCATCGGAAAATATCTTAGCATCATCAACACGAGATACTCTCTTCATTGACTCATCAGTTAAATTAATATCTCCCATAGCAACATCAGTAATCACTAATCCATATTTTTCTTTCCATGATTCATTTAAACAAGTATTCATCTCATCAGAAATATCACTACCATATAATCCCATATCACCAAAAGAGACTTTCTTATTCCTCATAACATTAGAAATAGCATAAGTTACTTTTTCAACAAATTTCGTCTTTAACTGACTACCTACTACCTCTTCATAAGTAATAGTATCCTTAGCATTAGCCCCAATTACACTAGCTACTAATTTAACTGGATCTTCTACCTGAAAAGCATATTCTCCAAAGAATGTTACTTCCAAAATACCATATTTTTCATCAGTAATCTTCTTTGGTTGAGGACTACCAAACTTATTTCCTGTAATCACTTTAGTATTAACATAATATACTCTCTGATCATGAGCAGGCTGTCCTCCATAAGTAATACGTCTACCTATTGTCTTTATCGTTTCTCCTATGCCTTTAAAGAAACCGCCTTCAAAAACAGTAGGTTCTGTACTCTTATCATAAGTAAAAGTACCAGGTTCTGCAGAAAATTCAGTAATTTCTCCATTATCAACAATCATCATTGCCATACCAGCAGGAACAACAATCTGACTTCCTTTTGTAATAATTCCTTCACTTGGATTTTTATTACCCTCACCATGTTTAACATATCCCTTTTGAATCAAAACATTATCTTCAATTTCAGGACACACAATAAACTCTTTAAATTGATCTCCTAGTCCTTGTGAGATAGAACTAGTCGTTGCTTTAATTAAGCCCATATATTCACCTTCCTTATATTAATTATATAATAGTTTTTTCAAAATAACAACAAGAGAAAATTTATTCGCAAAAAATACTTACCACAATTTAATCTCATGATAAGTATTTTTCTTAATTTCTTTATTTTTTTGAAATATTTAGATGATGATAAGCCAAATCCGTCACCATTCTTCCTCTAGAAGTTCTCTTTAAAAGTCCAATCTGCAAAAGATAAGGCTCATAAACATCCTCAATAGTAGAAGACTCTTCTCCAATAGAAGAAGCTAATGCATCAAGACCAACAGGACCTCCATTAAACCGTTCAATAATTGCCATTAATAAATGATAATCCGTATCATCTAGACCTAAGCCATCTACTTTTAATCTTTTCAAAGCATCTTTAATAATTTCTAGTGTTATTGTATTACTCCCTGCTACTAAAGCAAAATCTCTCACTCTCTTAAATAAACGATTAGCAACACGAGGAGTTCCTCTACTTCTTTTAGCAAGTTCTAAAGCAGCATCATCATCAATATCCATCTTTAATACCCTTGAAGTTCGTTTTACAATTTGAAATAATTCTTCTTCCGTATAATAATTTAACTTAGAAATAATTCCAAATCGATCACGCAAAGGAGCAGATAAATCCCCTGCTCTAGTCGTTGCTCCAACCAAAGTAAAAGGAGGTAAATTAATCCTAATATTCCTTGTTGATCCTTCGCTTCCTACAACAATATCTAAACAAAAATCCTCCATAGCAGGATATAATATTTCTTCAATAAATCTAGGAATACGATGAATCTCATCAATAAATAAAACATCATTCTCTTCCAAAGTAGAAAGAATAGCCGCTAAATCCCCACTCTTTTCAATCGAAGGACCACTAGCAGTTTTCACATTACTACCAAGCTCATTAGCAATAATATATGCCAAAGTTGTCTTACCAAGACCAGGAGGGCCATACAAAAGAACATGATCAAGAGGCTTCTTTCTAATAAGAGCACTTTTTATAAAAATATTCATATTCTCCTTAACATCAGTTTGCCCAATATACTCACTTAAACTCTGAGGCCGAATCGTCATCTCATCAGAATCTTCCTCCAGTAAATCACTAGTAACAATTCTCTCATCCATAATATTTCCTTCTCTCTATTTTGACTAATCTTTCAGTTACTTCTCTATCTTATCATAAGTGAAAAATACTGACAAGTCATTTTCCCAAAAGAAAAAGCTTAAAACTAAAGTTAAGCTTAAACTAATGAATAATTGTTGGCTGTAAATAAGAAAACATCTCTATATTCCTTAATACCCCATAAAAAATAACAATCACTAAAAGAAAATAACTAACATATTTCTTACTCTTCTTAGAAAAATTAAAACGAAGTATTTTAAGTAAAATAACCCCAACAAAAAGAATAAACACCAAAGGATTATATCGAAAAGCTTGATAAAAATCTAACTGCAAAATCGACAAAAACATCCTAGTAATCCCACATCCTGGGCAATAAAAACCAGTTAACTTTCTAAATAAACAAGGAATATAAATCCCCACCTTCAAATAAAGAAAAAGAAAACAAAAACAAATAACAACAAAAATAATCTTCTTCATTAAGCAGAAAACTTATTTAAATCATTTTGAATAAGACAATAGTTAACAATACCAAGCCCAAACAAAGATAAAATTAAATAAAGAACAGAATTATCACTAATTGCCACATTATTCTTAACCCCTGCATCATAAAGTTTCTTTCCCATCTGGTAATGCCAATAAATTCCATATAGACCACAAGTAATTAAAGTAAAAATTAAAGAAAGTGCTCCTCCAGTAGCAGTCTCATCAGACACAGAATTAGCTTCATCTGTCATCACAACAAACCAATAAAGTAAATATACCCCACAAGTAACCAAACTTAAAATAATTGCCATTGGAATACTACGATTAGGCACTACTACTCGATTATTAGTATAATTATTCTGACTACCACCATTAGGAAAACGATTCTCTGGAAGATAATCAGCATATGGATTCTCCCTCTTTACTTCATTACTAGTTTTAATAGATCTCTCTAACTTAGTCCCACAACTATCACAAAATAATGCTCCCTCTACTATCTCTTTTCCACAATTCGGACAATATTTCATCTTCACTCCTCACTTCCTATTATCATTATATCGTAGTTTTTCCCTACAATCAATAAAATTTGTTGAATAAAATTAACATAAAGAAAAAAGACTACTAAATAGTCATTAATTCTTGTTCTTTTATCTTTAATGCATCATCTACTTTTTTATTATATTTATTAATCAATTCCTGAACTTCTTCATTACCTTGCTTTTCAACATCCTCAGGTAACTTTTCTTTCTTAATATCATTATTTATATCTTGTCTAATATTTCTAAGAGCAATCTTAGCTTCTTCTGCAATTTGTTTTACTTGCTTTACCAATTCTTTTCTTCTATCTTCCGTTAATGCTGGAATAACTAAGAAAATAATCTCACCATTATTATTTGGTGTAAGACCAATATTTGCCTCAAAAATAGCCTTCTCAATATCTCCTAAAATTCCCTTATCAAATGGCTTTATCGAAAGCTGTCTTGCCTCAGGAATAGAAATATTAGCAAGTTGTTTCAAAGGAGTAGGCACTCCATAATACTCAACCATAATTCCATCTAACATACTAGGATTAGCTCTACCTGCTCTAACTTTAATAAATCTCTTCTCCATAGAAGCAATAGATTCCTCCATCCTCGTTTCACACATCATTAATAATTCATCTAATTCCATATCATTTTCACCTTTCTTAACTTTCTAATTATATTCTAACATAAAATAATAGAAATAGAAAGTACTTCATATACTTAAATATGAATAATAATAAAGAAAAAGAACTAACAATAGATGAATGGATTTGGGTAATATTTATCATCTTAAGTATAATGAACATCCTAGGCGATGAACTAGAAAAAAAATTCTACAAAGAAAAAGACATATCCTCCAAAAATCTATCCAAAAGTATCTTTACCCTAACAGTCCTAACATCTTTCTTTATTTATATTTACTTATCATATCGACAATATCAAGAACTAAACAAAAATATAAATAAAAACATTAATATCTATAAATTAAGATATTTTGCCAGCATCTTAGTAGTAATTGCTTCTTTTCTATATTTATATTGCCAACTTACCAATAAAGAAGACGAAAACCCTTCTCTAGTATAATCTCTATCAAAAGAAAAAGAAAATAGAAGTATTTTACTCCCATTTTACTTTGCTTCTTCACTCGCTCTTGTCTCACGAACAACAGTAACTTTAATCGTACCAGGATATTGCATCTCAGCCTCAATCCTTGTCTTAATTTCTCTAGCAATTTGAAAACTAGTCAAATCATCAACTTCACTCGGATTAACCATAACCCGAATCTCTCTTCCAGCCTGAACAGCATAAGCTTTTTCAACACCAGGAACAGACTTACCAATAGTCTCTAACTGTTCCAATCTTTGGAAATAATTCTCAGAAGTATCATTTCTAGCTCCAGGACGAGAAGCCGAAATCGTATCAGCAATCGCTACAATAGAAGCAATAATACTAGTTGGTTCTGTATCCCCATGATGAGATAAAATTGTATTCACAATCACTTCATCTTCCCCATATTTTCTAGCAATCTCAGCCCCAATTTGAACATGAGAACCTTCCATCTCATAATCAATAGCCTTACCAATATCATGAAGCAATCCAGCCCTCTTAGCAAGATTAACATTCTCTCCTAACTCACTAGCAAGAAGTCCAGAAATATTAGCAACTTCCAAAGAATGTTGAAGTGCATTCTGACTATAACTCGTACGAAAATGCAACTTACCAACAATTTCAATCAACTCAGCATCCATCTTACTAATCCCAAGAGAATAAATTGCATCTCTACCATACTCACGAATAGCCGCTTTAACATCATTACAAGTCTTATCATAAACCTCTTCAATCCTACCAGGATGAATTCTACCATCACTAATTAAAGACTCTAACGTTAATCTAGCAATCTCCCTTCTCAAAGGATCAAAAGAAGAAATCACAATCGCCTCAGGAGTATCATCAATAATCAAATCAACTCCAGTCACTGCCTCAATAGTACGAACATTCCTTCCCTCACGACCAATAATTCTTCCCTTCATTTCATCATTAGGTAAAGAAATAACACACACAGTCTTTGTATTGGTAACATCAGCAGCATATCTCTGCATACTACTAACAATCATTTCCTTAGCAATATTATCAGATTCAATCTTAGCAACCGACTCTTTTTCTTTAATATAAGCTGCTACTTCCTTAGAAATATCACTCTCTACCTTCTTCATGATCATATCCTTAGCATCGCCTCTAGTAAGCCCTGCAATATTTTCTAACTTTTCTAACTCACTCCGTTTTAATTCTTCCATTTCTTCCATTTTTTCTTGAATTTCTTTTTGTCTTTCTTGAAGAGAATTTTCCTTTTCATTCATCACATCTTCCCTATTCTGTAAGGCCAAATCCCTTCGATCAATATTTGCTTCCCTTTTTAAAAGTCTATCTTCAGAGTCTTTAACTTCTTGTTTCTTTTCTTTGATTTCTTTTTCAGATTCTAATTTTAGTTTATGAATTTCTTCTTTTGTCTCCAAAATAGATTCTCTTTTATTTTTTTCTGCTTCTTTCTTCGCTTCTTCTAAAATACTTAAAGCAGTACTTTTACCATGTTTTATCTTTAAGGAATTTAAGGCTACCATCCCTACTACTCCTAAAAAAGTTCCAAGAAAAAATACTAAAATGGAGATCAATACTGTATTCATAATTCACCTCCATTCTTCTATCTTGAAATTAAAATTAAACATATATTAATTCCACTATACATATTCATTGTATCTAGTATTTTATTACTTGTCAAGTGTGAAAATAATTTAATATAAAACTAAAAAAATAGCCCAATAATTAGACTATTTAATAAGAATCAACATCAATTTTAACTTTTTTAGAAACATTCAAATTAGAACTTGCTTGCACAATATTACGAATAGAACGAATTGTCTTACCATTTTTTCCAATTATTCTACCCAAATCACTCTTAGATACTAATACCTCAATATGAACAAAATCTTCATCAATTGTTTCATATTCGTTTACAGAAATAGCATCTTTATCATCACAAAGAAGTTCTACAATTGTTTTAGTTAATAATACCAAATCCATAACTATTTTCCTTGCTTTTGATGATGAAATTTTTCCATAATACCAGCTTTACTTAAAATATTTCTTACTGTATCAGTAGGTTGTGCTCCAGTTGCTAATCTCTTTAAAGTTGCTTCTTCATCAACTTTAATTTCAGCAGGATTCTTTAAAGGATTATAAGTTCCTAATTGCTCAATAACCTTACCATCTCTTGGACTTCTAGAATCAGCAACAACGATTCTATAAAAAGGTGCTTTCTTAGCTCCCATTCTCTTTAATCTAATTTTAACAGCCATATTTCTCTCCTCCTTCTTTTGCATTAATACTATATCAAAAAACAAAAGCACTGTCAACCTTTTTTTGGTACACAAATAAAATTATTTTCTCTGAATAACCGCTTTATAACCACCAAGTTCCTTAGAAGTATTTTTATCATCATAAACAAATACAGTCAAAGTAATTGGCGAACTAACCTTATCAATATTAGTACTAGCAGTTAATTTAATAGAAGTAAACACCGTATCTTTATCGTAATCATCATTCGTAACATGACTATAAACCTTCTTATCTTGATGAATATCATCATATAAATAAATCTGAATATCATTAAAAATAGCTTCTGTATCATGAGGAGAAAGAATAACCTGCCTAACCTCTCTATCATCAATTTTATATTCAATAATATAACCTATTTTGTATAAACCAGCTTTCTTTCCATCACAATATTGGTTCCATAAATTAACTTGTTCACCTTCTAAAGAAGGATTATTTGTATAAAATACTTCTAAAGAAACAATATCTTTATATAAAGTAAGAGGACTAGTATAATTAGAAACCAAAGTTTTAGTTTTTAAATTAGAAAGATATAGACCAACAGGAATCTTCTCTTCTACCTTAGGCTCTATTATCTTTTTTAAAGAGTGACTACCTACCTCTTTAACCTTAAACCGATTTTCTTGACAACCAGATAAAAAACCAATAATTAAAATACTACATAAAAATTTATGCCACCTCATCACTAGACTCCCCTATAATATATATAGGACGCCTCTTTGTTTCAAGATAAGTCTTAGATAAGTATTGTCCAATAATTCCCATACCAAAAAGTTGTACTCCACTACATAAAAAGATAATACAAACTAAACTTGGCCAACCACTAACAGGATCCCCATAAACCAAAGTCTTAACAATAATAGCAATAATCATAATAAAAGAAATCAAACAAAAAACTAATCCTAATACAGCAGACAAAACAAGAGGAACCGTAGAAAACGCTGTAATTCCATCAAGTGCATAAATAAATAACTTCCAAAAACTCCATTTAGTTTCCCCTGCTACACGATTAATATTCTCATATTCTAACCACTTCGTTTTAAAACCAACAAAACTAAAAAGGCCTTTAGAATAACGATTATATTCCTTTAATTCTAAAATAGCATTTACCATCTTACGACTCATAAAGCGATAATCTCTAGCCCCATCAACCATTTCTACCTTACTCAAACGATTAATCAGTTTATAAAACAACCTTGCACAAAAACTTCTAATAGGTGGCTCCCCTTTTCTAGTTACCCTTCTTGTACCAACACAATCATATCCTTCTTCAGAAACTAAACGATACATTTCTTTTAATAAGGAAGGAGGATCTTGCAAATCAGCATCCATAATTGTTACATAATCTCCCTTAGAAGGCTCTAAGCCAGCATACATAGCAGCCTCTTTTCCAAAATTTCTAGAAAAAGAAATGTATCTTACTCTCCTATCCTTTTTATGATATTCTTTTAATACTTCTAAAGTCTTATCCTTCGAACCATCATTTATAAAAATAAGTTCAAAATTCAACTCTTTTAATTCTTTACTTACTTTATCAATTTCTTGATAAAAAAAAGGTAATGCTTGTTCCTCATTATAACAAGGAACAATAATTGATAATATTTTCTTCATCTTCACACTCCTCTACTGCCTATATTGTAGCATAGTTTTAATCTAAGAGCAATTTATATTTTTCAAATTAACTTTGTCTAATCTTGTCAAAAAAATATATCAATGTTATAATCTATTTATATAAAAAATAGAAAGTGGTATTTAAATGAAAAAGAAAAAAAGAAAAATCAATAAACAAAAAGTATTTAGCTTTATCAGCTTAATATTTATTATAATCTGCGTATTATGGTATGGAGGAAGACTAATCTATTTCTATCTAGATAGCAAAAAAACAAATGAAAAAGAAGCAAATATCTTTGCTAAAATCTTACTTAAACAAAATAACGAAGAATTAAAACAAGTCAAAGAAGACTATTACTTCAATGGAAAAGTAAAAGATAACTATGTAATGTATTCTAACATTCTATGGAGAATCATTAAAATTAATAAAGATAATACTATCACTCTAATTAGCGAGAATGTAATGGGTACATTAAACAATGGAACAGATGAATATCAAAAATCAAATGTAATTACTTGGTTAAATAAAGAAAAAGATAAAGATTATAGTGGCGTAATGGAAAAAGTTCTTAGTAATAAAGATAGTTTCTTAGTAAAGTCTAATATCTGTACAGATACAATTAATAATGTAAATAAAATTACTTGCAATAAAACAAATAATACTTATGATATTGGACTTTTATCTATAGAAGATTATCTTTATACTGGAGGAAATAAAGGCTTCATCAATAATGAAAAAAATACTTACCTAGCCAACCAAAATAAAAATAAAAACTATTGGTATATTACTAGTGAAGGAAAATTAGATAGCGATACTGAAAACGAAATCATAGGAATTAAGCCAGTAATTACCTTAGCTTCTACAGTAGAAAAAAAAGAAGGAAACGGTAGTAAAACAAATCCTTATACTTTTACAGAAGAAAAAAATTACTTTGCTTCTTATGTAAAGTTAGGAAATGATATTTGGAGAGTATATGAAAGTGATGAAGAAAAATTAAAATTAATATTAGATAAAACATTAGAAAACAAAGATAACACAGCATTTAAATATATTTATTCAAAGAAAAATTATCAATATAATGACACTATTTATGGAACACTTGCTTATTACCTCAATAAAACTTATTATAAAAGCCTAGACTATGGAAGTATTATTGTAGAAAACAACTATATGAACAGTACTTATGGAGAAGATAATAACTATTCATTAGAAGAACTAAATAAAAATACCATCTCCACTAAAATAGCACTTCCTAGTATCAACGATATCATCGTAAATGATGAAATAGAAGGATATGTAACAACAACTGGTGTATCAGAAAACGATACCTACATTTACATTAGAAACGCTAGCGGAACAATCAGTCAAAAAAATATCAGCTATGAAAATAAAGTACGACCTTGTATTAGTATTAAAAAAGAAAGCTTAACCCAAGGAAATGGAACAGAAAAAGATCCATATAGATTAGGAGAATAAAATGGCAATAAAGAAGAAAAAGAAAATTTTAAAAAGAACCATTATTTTTGGATTAATAGATATAATCGCTATCATTTGTTTCTTCATCATGTATGGTCCTTGGAACTATGTCAGAAATTTATATGTAACAACAGCAATGCAAACCATGACACATAAATACTTAGCTAGAGTATTTTATAGTGAGAAAAAAATCGCCGAAATTCAAAGTAATAATTACTTAGTCGGCGTAAACGAAGATGCAGACACCTCTTCTATTGTGATTGATACCAAAGAGAAAAAAAATTATTTAAATGAATATGAAAAAGAATTATTAGAAAGAGAAAACAAAGATGATTTATATAAAGTTCTAAACGTTAAAGTAGGAAATGCTAACGGATACTTAATTGCCATATATGATCCAACCAAAATAAGTCTTCTACGCACAAAAAAATTCAACGCAAATACTTATGGAGAAAGAGTTATTGACATGTGTAAAAGATACGGTGGAATTGTTTGTATCAACGGTGGAGGATTCTCTAACGGACTAGATAAAGGATCAGACATTCCTCAAGGATACGTTATTGATGAAGGAAAAGTCGCTTGGCCTATCCAAAGTGATTATAGCAACACTAGAGGAAATATCATTGGTATGACGAAAGATGGCAAATTAAAATTAATGAACAATGCAACAGGTACTGAAGCAATTAATTCTGGAATTTGGTATGGCGTTGAATTCGGACCATTCCTAATTGTCAACGGAAAATCTGTTAAAATTGAAGGAACCCCATTTGGTGTTGCCAATAAATGTGTAATTGCTCAAAGAAAAGATGGTGTTATAATGTTTCTAGTAACAGAAGGAGAAAGTTACATCGATGGTGCTAGTATGAAAGATGTATTAAAAGTACTAGAAAGATATGGAGCTTACAACGCAGCCAACTTAGATGGTGGACAATCTACCTCCTTAGTTATCAATAATAGTTTAGTCAACACACCAAACTATGCCGCAAAAAAACAAGGAGGAAGATACGTTGTTACAGGTTGGGGATTAATTCCTTAATCTAAAGGAGGTAGTATTATCCATGAAAAAGAAAACTTATAAGAAAAAGCAAAGTAAAACAAAAAAGAAAGAAAAACTTTTAAAAAGAACCATAGTTTTTATTGTTCTAGATATTATTACAATCATCTGTTTCTTTATCATGTATGGTCCTTGGAATTACATCAGAAACCTATATGTTACAACAGCTATGAATACCATGGAGCACAGATGGATGGCTAGAATATTTTATAGTGAGAAAAAAATTGAAGCAATCATGAACGGAAACTATTTTGTAACCATCAATGAAGATGCCAATCTAGATGATATCGTTATCAACACCAAAGAAAAGAAAAAGTACAAAAATGAATACGAAAAAGAACTTTTAACTAGAGATGAAGGAAATGATTTATATAAAGTTATTCACTTAAAAGTTGGTAGTGCTGATGCCCATTTAGTAGCCATCTATAATCCAAAAAAAGTAGAATTAATTCATACTAAAAAATTTAATGTCGGTGGCTATGGAGAGAGAGTAATGACCATGTGTGAAAGATATAATGGTGTCGTCTGTATCAACGGTGGTGGATTCGTTGACAATGGCATGGGATCAGATATTCCAGTTGGCTATGTGATAAAAGATCATGAAATTATTTGGACACCAAAAGGAGAAAATGAAAATACTTATCGAGATAACATTATTGGTATTACAGATGATGGAAAATTAAAGTTAATGGCAAATGCTACAGGAGAAGAAGCAATTAATGCTAAAATAAAAGACGGAATGGTCTTTGGCCCATTCTTAATTGTCAACGGAAAATCTTTAGAAATTGTCGGAGATCCTTGGGGAAAATCACCTAGAATGGCAATAGCCCAACGAAAAGATGGCGTCATGATGTTTTTATCTATCGATGGTAGAAATTATATTGATGGAGCAAGCCTTCAAGATGTAGTCAAAACCCTAAAACTATATGGAGCTTACAACGCTGCCAACCTAGACGGTGGACAATCCTCAACTATGGTAGTAAACGGAGAATTAGAAAACAATCCTCCAGCAGAAGCAAAACGTACTAAAGGAAGATATGTAGTAACAGGATGGGGATTAATTCCATAAAAAAAGCGACTATCCAAAGTCGTTTTTTTCTTCTATTCATCTTCTTTTTTATACAAAATTAAAGTTGGTAAAATCCTTACTCCCTCTTCACCTACTCCAGTTTTAGGAGGAATTACCTCAACATTACCATCCACTACTTTATAGTTTGTAATAGTAATATTTAATGGTGTAGATGCATTTATTTGACCAATATATATAGCTTTCTTTGATAAACCTGTTACTAAATTCATAATAACTTCATCATCTTGAGTTTGATTAGAACTTATCTTATAAATATTATCATTTAATACATATCCATTAGGTGCTATTGCCTCTGTTATATAATAAGTATTAGTCTCCAATAAAATATTTTTAATATCTAATACTCCATTAATTGTAGTTACATAATAATCTTGATTTTGACTTTGATCATATTTTATAAATTTATAAACACCATTTTCTTTTACTAAATAGAAAGTTCCCTCATTACTTTGATACCAAATATAAAATGATGTTTCACTAGAAGTAATAGTATTACCAAATTCATCAATTTTTCTTAAATATAAATCTCCATCAATTTGTTTTAAAGTTAAAGAACCAAACCATCCCCATTTAGATAATTGATAATCATTACCAGTCAATCTTCCATCTAAATTAAAAGATAGTCCAAAATTAACAAGAGAATTATTAGTTAAATTACCTATAGTAGACTCTAAATAATCATTAGTATCTTTCCATACCCCAGTATTATTAATCTTATCAATCATATAATCTCCAACAGTATGTGTACCATCATTACTAGACCACGAACCA
>JAQXQC010000034.1 GCA_029100965.1 Bacilli bacterium
TGTTAAAGGATTGTATAATCCAATTAAAGCATAACAAAAGAGAGCTGAATTTTAGCTCTCTCACAAAGTTCATTTATCATTAGTTTTTGGTTCCACCAACACTACTTGACAAAGAACCAGTTAAGATACTCTTTTATATAATTTTAATTTTTCTAAAAAAGGAAATAATATTTCTGAATTATCCACCCGATCATTCATAGGTGGTAAAACTGAAAAAAATGATATATTTGCTTCTTTAGCCAATTGTTCAACATCACGATTATTTAACACCGAACGATTTAATACAACTTTCTCATTTAATACTTTATCAAAACAATTATTATCTAACATAACCAACTTATTAATCATCAAAACAGAAGATTCCATTAAATAAATAATATCACTACATAAAGAATGACACAAAGAAATATCCATATTATTTAAATCAACCAATATAACATTAGCATCTCTATATTGTAAAATCACATTACTAAGATCTTTTTCATTACAAGAAATCATATTTTTATCCCCATAAAACATAAAATCTTTCTTATTTACTTCTATTGCAACAGTATAATAATGCTTAGATAATTGTTGCTTTAACATATAAATTAAGGAAGTAGCTCCAGCATGATTAGTAAAATTTTTAAATCCAATAACTCTAACATCACTAGAGATTTTCTCAACATTAAAAGATTGAACATTATTAATCTTCTGTAGATGAGCAACATCACGATAACTATTAGGATTATTATAAAGATACATTAATTCTTCTTCAGTCCTAGCAAAATTATAAATCCCCATACTAATTAAACTAGAAATATAACCATCTCCATTAACGATTGGATCATTATTAAGTAAAAGGATTATTTTACTAACATCAAGGCCAACAGATAACTGTTTTATATTATTAATATTCGTATAATCATGAACAGCGGTGATATCTAAAAACATTTTATTAAAGAAAAAATTAGAAAAAGTTTGAACAATCTCATCAGCAGTAAATTCTCCACTAATAGACTTTATAATATCAACATTCAAATTACTAAATTTATCTGCATTTAAATTCGAAACAATAACATTCATAATATCACCTATCTATTCAAATAAATAACCTTAGTTTCACCACTAATTGGAATAACAGTTCCTAAATGAAATAAAGGAAAATCAACAACTACATAAGTAATAACTTTATAATATACACTTTTTACATCATTAAAATTTGTAACATTTGCATCATCAGATTGATCTACCCTATCCGAATTAATAAGATTTTTATATGTCACAATACAAGCACCATGATCAGTCTTCATACCACCAGCATTTTTACAATTATCTTCTATATTTTTATTATCACTATAATTATAAGAAACTTTCCCCAAATAATCATCAATTTTTTCTATTGTGTTTCTATATTCCATAGGATCAGATCTTTCCAGTAAATTAATAATGTTGTTTTTTATACGAAAGGTCTTAGAAATAGTAATTGATGCAGTCATAAAACAAATAAAAACAACAAAAAATATTAACATTATTCTTAAAATAAATGATCCACCAAATGCATCTTTCACAAACTCACCACCTAAACATGTATTGTCGTTGTCTCTCCACGAATAGGAATAACAAAATCTTGATTAAACAAAGGAAATGAAACAACTAAATAAACAACAACTTCATAAAATACAGCTCCTTCCCCTAAACCAGTCCTAATAATACATGCACCATTCTCTGTAAATTGATTTTCATACTTCTCATCCGATGCGTTCTGATTTCCAGAATCTTCTTTACACAACTTCTCTACATTACCATTAGCTCCCTCATTATAAGGAAACTTACTTAAATAATTATCAACTTTATCAATAATATTTTGAGCATTAGAACCATTAGAATCGTATTGATATTGCTCTAAAATATCAATAACACCATTCTTTACTCGAAAAACTTTAGCGTAACTAACAGCAATTGTCATGAAAGATACATAAAAAACAATAAATATTATAATTAACTTAAACATAAATGTACTGCCAAATGCATCTCTCATATCAATTACCTACCCTTCTTCTTAATCACACTAATATTATTTCCCTTGTTCTGTAATATTCTTCCATTTATCTCCAACATAATCTTGAGCAAGTGGAACCAAAAACTTAACAACACCTGCAATTAAGGCAATTGCAAGAATAGTTACAACTACCATACTTAATTCACCTGTAGCTTCTTTCATCTATCTCACCTCCCTTAATAATTTTTTTCTTTTTCTACGCGACAGCCGTAAAAGAAAGTAGCATAGATACTATAAGTAATATCATTCCTCCACCACCTGTACAAACCAACATTACCATAGTCATACTTTCCATCTTATTTAGTCTGTTTTTATATTTCTGCTCTCTTGCTTTTTGCTGCAAAGCAGAAACACTCTTAGAAAAGGCAACCAACTGTGCATGTTTCTTTTCCTGTTCACCAAGACCCAAACGATACAACAACCTCATCATTCTAACTGAATCTCTAACTGGATACATTGCAGCAAAATCCATATATGGTTGAACAGAAGAATCTCCAGCTTCTATCTTAGCAACCATCGCTTTTAATCCTGGTTTAAATACCTCTGGTGCATCATCTATACTCCTAGCAAGTGCAACAGGAACTGTATAGTGCTGAATTAATACTTCTAATCCCTTCAAATAATAAGGTAACAAAGAATCAACTTCATTTAAATGATTTCGATAAAACTTCTTCAAATCCATATATTGCATTTTAAAAACAAGAAAACCACATACAATACCTAAAAGAATATTAACAAAAGATAAATCAGAAATAAAAACAAAAATAAACAAAACAGTAACCAATACTCCATTTCTAATTCTCTTCATAAATACTTGATTAGGATCATATACCTTATCCCCATATTTTGCATAAAGTAAAAAATCATAATCGCTCTCTTTTAATAAATAAAATAAATCCTTATTATCAGAAACAAACTTACTAGAATTAATTTTACCTGTATAAAAGAATATAAATAAAATAATTACACCAATAAGAAATATCTCTATCATTACTCAGCCCCCACATTCTCATTATAATATTTTTCTCCCCTAAGAAGAAATAGTGTATTAATAATAACAAGTGCATGTAACAATACTATGATTAATTTATTATCCAACATAGCAATATAAGAATCTACACCTAATAATAATTGAATTAACATAACAATACCATATAATGCAACACCAAAAATCAAAAATTGCTTATGGAATTCAGAGCGATCCATCCTATCACGATATACTCCTTCAACAAGAGCATCAATATCAGTCAACATATTATCAAATGTCTCTTCTGTATCCTTAGCACCTTCTTTAGTAACCTGTAAAAATAATTGATGCATATTCTTTACCATAAAATAAGGATATTTAGCATTCATATATGCTATCGAATCATTAACATCACCTTTTTCATAAGAAAGAGCAATCATTGTCTTAACATCAGACAAAACAGGTTCTTCCAAAATACCAGACTCTACCACACCTTCAAGTGATTTAATAAAAGCTTGCGTAGTAGCAAATTCCATAATAGTGTTAGTAACATAAACTTGAATTTGTTCAAAAATAAATTCACTATACTGTCTCTTAGAACGAAGATAAGTAATATAAGGAACAAAAGCAACAGCAATAACAGCATAAACTATTGACACAATTAAATTATAAAAATACAAATAGCCAACGACTCCTGCTATACCAGCAAATAAAACAATTTGCACAAAATACTGTCTAGGAGTATAATCAAGCCCCAATTCCTTAATTTTTCTTCGCATTTCTTTATAAGAATAAGGTGCATATTTATCATATAAACGATTTTTTTGTTCATTAATAAACTTATAAACGCCACTACCACTACTAGAGCGATAAGTAATAATAAAAATTAATACAATACCAACAATAATAATTTCCAAACTAACCACCTCACTCTACATTAATATTAGAATTATTATACACTATTTTACTAGAATTAACAATACCTGAAGAAGAAGAATTCACAGGAATATTTGTATTAACTGGAATAGACTTTGTATTTTCTAAAGAAACATTCGAAATAGAATTAGACACCCCAGAAGAATTAGCAGGACAATTATTTACCATTTGTTTATTCATTAAACTAACATTACTTAAAGTACCACTATTATTTCTAACAGGTTGATTTTGATACATAGTACCTTGATAAACAACTTGAGTAGAAGAAACTCCATTAATATTTTTCTGTCCAACACCCATTTGTTTAAAATTAGTATTAACAGGACTAGTATTGACACTATTATTATTTTCTCTATTAGCATTATTTTCTTTATTTAAACCCCCAGAAGAATTAACATAACTAGAAGTAACACGATTAACATTCTGAATATTATTACCTACATTAACAGGATTTAAAGTACCTTGATGAACAGAATTCATCTGAACAGAAGAAAGAGAATTATCTAAATTAGAAGTCTTCTCCTCTAAATCACTTTGTTCTTTAAATTCTTGCTTTACCAAAATATCTGGTGGCATAATAACACCTTGACTCTCCAAATAATCTAATAAATATTTAGTAGGATTATGAATTTCTGTTTTACCATCAGGTGTCCTCTTATAAATAATTTGATATTTAGGTTGATTTTTATCATCTACATAAAACTCCACCACTTCAGAAACTTCTCTTTTAAATCTTTGTAACTCTTTACTATAATATCCCTTAATATGAACACCAAGCTGAACATAACGATGAATACTTCGTAAGAACTGATCCATATCAATGCTAGATTCCAACAAACTATATAAACGACTTGGAATAGACTCTGCTTTATCTGCATGAATAGTAGATAAAATATTATGACCTGAAGAAATAGAATCTCTAACTGCCATAACTGCCTCAGCACTACGTACCTCAGAAAGTAAAATCCATCTAGGATTCTGTCTCATACAAGTAACAAGTACATCAGCATAACTTGCAATATTATTTGTTTTCATCGCAACAATATCTCTTTCTGGAAAAATTCTATCCAAATGAAGTTCCAAAGTATCTTCAATCGTAATAATCTTCTCATCATATTTTGTATGAGCAGCCATATATTTTACAAATTCTGTCTTACCACTACCAGTTTCTCCACTAACTAAAATATTACAGTGCCCTTCTACGCATTTCAAGATAAAATCATGAATATCTAAACGAATATAATCTTCTTTAATAATCTTATCTTTTTCCAAACGAATCTTAGCAGGAGTCTTACGAATTAAAACAGCAATACCATTTCTAGCAATCGAATCATGAACAAAGTTCATACGAAGCTCAGCACTCTCAGCATCCAAAAAAGGATTTGCCATATTAAAAGATTTTCCCATAGAGTTAGCGCATTGAAAAGCCATCTTTTCCATGAAAGCATTATTAACAGCAGGATTCTCTACTCGGTACACTCCTTTAGATAAAGATTTTAACCATACTTGTCCACCATTACTATAGGAAATATCCGTAATATCATCATTATCTAAATATGGTTGAAGAGCACCAAAATCAACTTGTGTAAATTCATTTTTCATCGAATCACTCCCCTAAGAATTATCATTTGCATTATTATCACTAGAATCATCATCAGTAGTAACATCATCTTTAGTACTAGTCAAAATCTCATCAACAGATACCATCTTTGTCTTCTCATTAATAAAGTTCTGAATATCTTTACTACTTACATAAACTGTATTTTCTTTAGTAAGTTCTTGCGTATTAGGAACTAAAATCAACTCTACACCATAACTATCACTCAAATAAATTGCTTTTCTAAATAATAAGTGCATATCTTCTGGTAAAGCAAACATCATATAAGCAGGAGTTCTAACATCAGCAGAATCATCAAATACATGTCTACCTTCTCCATCTTTTACATCCAAAATAGTAATATTACTAATAAATTTACCAAACATAATCGTTCCATCATCACTCTTAGCTTTAAAATAAATATTAATAACATCATCAGGTTGCATACTATTAGCATAAGTAGTATCCATATTAACTTTATAATTAACTACTGTTTCATTCTTTTTCACATTTAAAAAAGCAGAGTTAGGTAACAAATTAGAAGTAGTAAGTAAATCTTTATAAAATAAACTTCCCTCAATAATCCTAGTATTATATTGAGAATATTTTCCAACAATATCTTCTTGCGTATTATAATAACTACCTACTAAGAAAGCAGCAGGAACATTCATATAATTAATCATGTTTGCCGTAATCTTAGTCTTAGGCTTAATTTCTTGATTAGCATATGGTACTCTTGTTAAAGCAACCTTTTGACTTATTCGATAATAATAACCAATAAACAAAATAATTACACATAAAATAATACCAAAAATTGTAACAGTATTCTTATTACTTAAAAACTTTCTAAATGAATCTTTCAAAATATTTCCTCCTTTATTTAAAATACTTAATTATTACCAACATCTTATTATTGATTTTTCTTATTAGTAGATTTATCTACAGTATCATCTGTCTTATTATCATTATTTTCAGTAGTATTAACTTTATCCTCGGTACTAGATAAAATCTCATCAACAGATACCATTTTTGTCTTATCATTAATAAAATCTTGAATATCTTTACTACTTACATAAACATCAGCATCTTTTTCAACTTTTTCTGTATTAGGAACTAAAATCAATTCTACATCATAACCATTACTCAAATAAATTGCTTTTCTAAATAATAAATGCATATCTTCTGGTAAAGCAAATAACATATAAGCAGGAGTTCTAGCTTCAGTAGTATTTTCAAATACTCTTTGACCATTTGAATCCTTCATATCTAAAATCTTAATATTACCAATAAATTTACCAAACATAATTGTTCCATCATCACTTTTAGCCTTTAAATAAACATTAATAATATCACCAGGCATCATACTATTTGCATAAGTAGAATCCATTCCTACCTTATAACTAATTACAGTTTCATTAGATTTAACACTACTAAAAGCAGAATTAGAAACAGTAGAACTATCTGTTAAAAGATCAGTATAAAATATACTACCTTCTGCAATCATAATATCAGATTTAGCAAATTTACCCTCAATTTGATCAGAACTAGAATAATAACTTCCCTTAATAAACGCAGCAGGAACATTCATAAAAGAAATCATATCAGAAGTAATTTTTGTTCTAGGTTGAATAGTTTGATTTGCATAAGGAACTTTCGATAAAGAAACTTTCTGATTAATTCTAAAATTATACCCCCAATACAAAATAATAATACACAAAACAACCCCAATAATAGTAATAGTATTCTTATTACTAATAAACTTTTTTAACGAATTAGATAAATTCATCTTCCTTCCTCCTTTTATTGAACATTTTCTCTATTATTTAAATTTTCCCAGCCATTACCACCATCTGGAGAAAATTCCAAAATTCCACTTAATTTATTCTGAATATCAGCACTAGTTGCTTCTTTATTAATCTCTAATTGATAATTATCAGTTTTACTTGTTGCAACCACACTAACCTTAGGAGGTTTCTCCATAATATCATAAAATGCTAAAGAATAACTATCTCCATTACCTTCAATACTTTCATAAAATCTCCTTGTACAATTGGCAACAAATTTCTGCTCAATAATCTTTAAACCACCAGTCTGAATATAGTAACTCATATCAATAGATTCATACATTGATGCCTCAACAGATTCTTTTAAAACATAATACTCACTTTCATTATTAACTGTGACATTTTGAAAATAAGTAATAAACGTTAATCCAAACATTCCAACTAATATCATTCCTAAACTTAAATAAGCATATTTCATAATTTATCACCACCTTAACCGACTAATAATTTATTACAATTTTCATTAAATTGTCCAGTCAAGCAATAATTCTGACCAGAAGTAACACTCTTCACACTAAAAATATCAGTATCCGTTATCAATTTATCACTTCCGCTAGAAGTAACATCTTTATAAGAAGAATAACTACCAATTTTATTACTATTTTCTAATTCTTTTAATGTATTTTTAATTGAACTTCCAAAAAAACCAGTTTGATAATTAACAACTTTGTCATTGAAAGAAGTATTAACTATTCTAGAAAAATTTGAATCAACCTTTTGATATTCCTTCCAATTTTCCGGAATCTTACTACTATCAGGAAATGGATTTGAAGTATCAATTGAACGATACTTAATATAATTAGTACTATGAATTTTATTAGTAATTGTATCAAGTGAACAAGTAGCATTATAATTAAATTTAGTATTAGGAAGCCCAAATTTAGCTTCTATTTTAAATTCAAATTTATCCCCAGTCTTCCAAATTGGCGAAACAATATAACGACTTCCTTGACTTTGAAGTTTATCAAAACCAGGAACTTCAGTTTGACTATATTGAACCTTACCACTACCATCTTTTTTTACATATGCCTGTTTTAAAAGATAATCACACTCAGAAAAATTATTTTTACATTCAAAATCTCCAGCATCAATATTTCTAGTATTAGGATTATTTGTATCTGGAAAATCAACAGTAACTGTTTTATCAGAATTTTTCAAATCCTTCTTAGAAGCAGTATTAGCAATATCCTTAAGTAAATGTATAGAATATTTTTCATTATTTGAATTTGGAGAAGTAAAAATTTCATCACCTTCTGATAATCCAATTGCAATTTGTCTCTTACTTCTTTCATGTTTTAAATTAATAACTTCAAATGTATAAGTCGCATCATAAGTATTATATTCAGAAGTTCCATGAGAAACATCATATTGATAAGGGAAAAAAGAAACATTAGTTTTATAATTAAACGAAAATGGAAAAGAACCACCAGCATCAACTTTACTACTAATAAAATTTAAATTTAAATTAAAAGTCTGTCTAAATTCAACTAAAACTTTTATTTTAACTGGAAACCAATAATAATTACCATCAAAAACTAATTTATTTTTATAATCAGCTTTATTATTATAATCATGAAGAGTAACAGGATTAACAAATATATTATTATTATTAATTTGATTATCAATAATATTTTTTGGAATTCTTAACCAATACTTTTTTTCTACTTCCTCAGAACTAGAAACAGCACGATCATTAACAGAACTACAACCATTAAATTCAGATGAACCTTTTTGCGTTTTTTTTAACGATAATACATTAGTATACTTTGGACATTTCTTAGAAGCATCAGTATAAGTACAATTTTTACCAACGCACGCAACAAGTGCATTATCATCACAAGTGCAGCCAGTACACGTTGTATTTGTTTTATCTTTAATTTTCAATTTTAAAGCACCAGATGTCTTAACCCAAGCACTCCACGCCCATCCATAATCATTCCTATTACTTTTAGGACTTCCTGTAATTTTCAAAAGCCTACCACTAAATTTTCCTGTTCCATCTCCCTTCCAATTCTTCCAATTGCTATTCATAATAGTAGTATCTTCTACTCTATATCTATGTCCAGGATTAAAAAATTGATCTCTCCCAATAGTATAACTAGAATTCCTCGAACCACTGGCATTAACAGCAGTAAAAACAACAATATCATTTAAACCATCCACAGTAATAGTTCTTTCTTTTTTTTCTTTAACCTGAATATTACCAACAGTAGAATTTTTATAATAAGTTGTCGTATAGTCTTTATTTTTAGTACAAGTTTGATTAAAGATATTACTGCAAGAATTAGGAATAACCCCAATATCAGTATCATCTTTTTTTATATTATCACCACGAACTCTATTTAGCCGTTTTTTCGTTTTTCCACCCTTAGCAATAGTTATAATTCTAAAATGAATATCATTTTCAGTATTATTTAACTTTTCTAAAATATCAGAAATTTTCATATCTACTTTAAACCCAACATTATGATAAGTACAATGACTTCCAGTTTTTGTAATGGAACGAGTAGTAGATTTCGTAGTATATGTTCCCCCCATGCATCCACTAAAAGCAAACGTTTTTTTATTATTGTCTAAATCATCAACAATACCTGCACGAAACGAATCTGAACAAGCCGTATCAGTACAACGAATAAAATACAAATCCTCAGCAGATGGAGTAGTTACTACAGAATAACATTTTTTATTTTTAATATCATTACAAGTATTTTGATCACGCCACCTACTATCCCAACTTCCAGTATATGCTGCAATATATGTATCCATATTAATGCCACCATAATTATCCATATGTGACAAAAAAGACCAACCTTCAAAATGAATTGTATCACCATCTGATCCAACAGAAAAATTTGTAATATCGTAACTTATTTTATAATCAGTATTATCAGCAAATACACCTCGTATAGGAAGAAAAACAGAAAACAAAATAACAAATATAAAATAATGAACTAACTTTTTCAATCCAATCGACTCCTTTTTATATGTCTTAAAATCAAAAAGACAATAACAATAACTAACATAGTAACAGCAACTATCCCACCAATCACAACATAAATATTACTAAATAAGAATTTTATCCTATCAAAAATAGAAACTTTACTATCTGTATCTACATCCAAATATTTATCAACCGAAAGATAAAAATCATCACTATCTTTAATTAAATCTTTTGGTATTGTTTTTTGACAAACATCCAAATTAATTTTTTGATTCCTAATTTCTCTACATTCTGCGGTATTATAATAAGAATTAAAAATAGGTAAATCCAATTCTTTAGTCTTAATTGTATAATTACTGAAACAATTATCAGGATAAAACCTAATATTTAACCCAGTTCCATTATCTTGAATATAATAAGTAATATTCCCATTATCTGTATCAGAATAATGAAACTCATGACTAATATCTCCTGTACTAGTAAAATACATCCCTTCACTCATTCCAGATATTGTAATAGCATAATTATAACCATAAGGAATCGTATTTCCCCAATCCAAAGATTCATCATCAGCATCTAAATATTCATAATGAACAGAAATATTATTCGCAAGCACCTTTAATCTAGCAATCTCTTCCTCACTACACATATCAGCTCTTACTAAAGATGGAAAAAGACAAAAGAAAAATAAACTAAGCAATCCCAATTCTTGATAAAACCTCTTCATCTAAAGCCTCCATATCTTACTAACATAATAACATTTTTTTTTCAAAAATTAAACAGTTTACCAAAAAAAAATAAAACTTTTTGTCTTATTTTATTTTTTTTAGATTATTTATTATTTTTTACTATCTAAATAATAATTAGGGATATCCCCTTGAATCATCTCCATCGTAAGAGGAATAGTCTTTTTAATCTTAGCCTTTTCAGATAAAAAAGGCATCTGAATAACCATTTGTATCTGAACATCCACAAAAACCTCTATCAAAGCATTATTCAACCCATAATTACTAACCTTACTATGAACATCTGTCTGAACATTCCCAATAACACTCAAATTAAGAGGAATCTTTGGTCCAATATTAGCAAGCAAACTATTCCCAGTAGCACTCCCCAAAGAAATCAAAAACAAAATTCCCTCATCTACCTTCAAATAAGAATTACTAGATATCCTCCCTATATCTAAATCAAGTTTCTCAAAATCTCCCTTAACCATCAAATCTAAATCCTTAGTCAGTAAAGAAGTAAGTTCAATCGTAAATTGATTTAATTTCTTTGTATCATAGCGAACCAAGGAAATATCCCCGTTTTCTTTTCTAACAATCTGAAGAATCTCTCCTACATCATGACTAGCCATATACTTCCTAACCCCATTATTTAAAGTAAGTACGCTAAGTTTTTCTACCTCGTCCTCAGCACAGCGAATTAATCCCGGACCTAAAGTACGATTAAAATAATAAATAAAGAAAATAGAAAAAAGAAAACAAATCAAAAAAAGATATAAAAATATAACAAATAAATAGTTTTTCGAACGTTTTTTCTTATGATAAATAAAATACTTATTCATACTAAACTATATGTAAAATAAGAGAAAAAAAGAGAAAAAAATCACTTTACACAAGATTGACATAAATTATAAGATAGAAAGATAAAATATAGTAAAATCAACCCATTTATAGTATAATGAAAAAAAGGTGGTGAATGTTTGAGATTACAAAATTACTTTAAAAATAATATCTATGCCAATCGTGGTATGACACTGGAAAATGATATCAACCAAACGAATGAATATTACAATAATAATAATATTGCATTAGTCTACAAAAAACCAACACCGATACGAGTAGTACAAGTAGAATATCCCAAAAACAAAATTAGAGAAGCTTACTTTAACGAACCATCAACTCTAGATTATACTGGAATTTATAAAGGAAAATATCTAGAATTTGATGCCAAAGAAACTCAAAGTAAAACAAGTTTCCCTATAGCAAATATTCATAAACACCAACTAGAACATATAAAGAAAGTAATCTATTATGGAGGAATTTCTTACTTAATCGTTAGATTTACAAATTTAAATCAAACCTTCCTTCTATTAGGAAGAGATTTAATACACTTTCTAGAAGCAAGTACTAGAAAATCTATTCCACTAGATTATTTTAAAGAAAAAGGATATTTAATTGAAACAAAATATGCACCAAGATTAGATTACATAAAAATAATAGATAAAATCATTGAAATTAAGGAAGTGAAAAAATGAAAAAAATAACTAAAAAAAAGAAAAAAAATCTACCCCAAAAAAATACATCACTTCATTCTTCTAAACAAAAAGGAAAAAAAGAAAGAAGAAAATGGTGGAAAAAATTACTAAGTTTTCTACTTGTTTGTTGTTGCATAGGAATATTTGCTGTATTTGCTTTTTGCATTTATATTGTATCAAGTTGTGGACAATTTGACCCAAATGCTCTAGCCAACCAAGATCAAACAATTATCTATGATAAAGATAACAATGTCATTGGAAAACTAGGAATGGAAAAAAGAGAATCTGTAAAATACGATAAATTACCTCAAGTACTAATTGATGCAATTGTTGCAACAGAAGATTCTAGATTCTTCCAACATAATGGTGTAGATGGAGCAAGATTTCTAAAAGCATCCGTTGGTCAAGTATTAGGAAATTCTAGTGCAGGTGGAGCATCTACCCTAACCATGCAAGTAGTTAAAAATAACTTAACTTCAACAGAAAGAAACGGAATCCAAGGAATTATCCGTAAATTTAAAGATGTTTATATATCAGTATTCTTCATGGAAAAGAAATATACCAAAGAAGAAATTATGGAATTTTATGTAAATGATAGCCTATTAGGAGGAAATGTTTATGGTGTTGAAGAAGCTAGTAAATATTACTTTGGAAAATCAGTATCCCAATTAAGCTTACCAGAAGCTGCTATCATAGCAGGACTATTCCAATCACCAAATGGCGATAACCCATATAAAAATCCTGATAGAACAAAAAAAAGAATGAATACTGTTCTAAAATTAATGGTAAGACATGGATATATCACACAAAAAGAAGCCGATATAGCAGCTAGTATTGATATCCCTTCCCTATTAGTAGGAACAAGTGATGCTAACAATTATCAAGGATTTATTGATACAGTCGTATCAGAAGTAAAGAAAAAAACAAATCAAGATCCTGCATTAGTATCGATGGAAATTCATACTACAATGGATGCTAGTATTCAAAATGGAATTAATAAAATTTTAGCTGGTGAAGGTTACAAATGGAAAGATGATAAAGTTCAAGCTGGTATTACTATCGTTGATGTAAAAACAGGAGCAATATCTGCAATTGGAGCAGGAAGAAATAGAACTGGAGAAAGACAATGGAATTTTGCAACCCAAGAAAAAAGGCAACCAGGATCAACAGCAAAACCTATATTTGCTTATGCACCAGGATTTGAATATGATAACTTCTCCACTTATCAATTATTTAATGATGAAGCTTGGAAATATACAGATGGAACTCCATTCAATAACTGGGATTCTGGATATAAAGGATTAATGACATTAAGAGATGCTCTTAGTATTTCTAGAAATGTACCTGCTGTAAAAGCATTCCAAACTGTTCAAAAAGATGTGGGAAATAAAAAAATAGTAAACTTTGTAACTGGTCTTGGAATTCCATTAAAAGATAATGCAGCTTATGAATCCTACGCTATCGGAGGATTAGATCCAGGAGTAACCACTACCCAAATGGCTGGTGCTTATGCAGCATTCGCAAACGGTGGTTATTATACAGAACCATATACAGTAAAATCTATCACTTACAGAAGTAATGGAAAAACAACAGAATTTGAAAACAAAAAAACACAAGCAATGAAAGACTCAACTGCATACCTAATTACAAACGTCTTAGAATATGCCGCTCACTATGGATTTAGTGGTGGTACTGGAAGTTATCGTGGAACAGTAGCTGCCAAAACTGGTACATCTAACTTCGATGAAGCAACTATGAAAGCTAAAAAATTACCAGCAAGTGCTGTAAATGATTTATGGACAGTAGCCTATACTCCACAATATTCCATTGCTTTATGGTACGGATATGAATTTAAAGAAATTTCAAGGCAATACTATAATTCAGCAGGAACACCAAAAGATAATCTAATGTCTGCTATCATGAAAAACATTCCTGTTACTAATGAAAAATTTAATCAACCATCTAGTGTGGTTCAAGCACAAGTAGAAACTGGTTCATGGCCAGCAGCAAAACCAAGTCAATACACCCCAGAAGCACTAATTAAAACAGAATACTTTATCTCTGGTACAGAACCTACTGAAGAATCAAAAAGATTCGCTAAATTAGATGATGTTACTAATTTAAAAGCAACAAGCATAGGAAACACAGTAAAATTAACATGGGAACATAAAACACCAGATATAGTAAGTCAAGAATACTTAAACAAATACTTCAGTCAATCTGTATTTGGAAATGGTACTAGTCAATTCTTACAAGAAAGATTATCATATAATAATGATATCTTAGGAGGACTTGGCTATGGAATATATGCAAAAACAGCAAATGGATTAAACTTTGTTTCCTTCACAACTGATAAATCTTATACTTACCATGGAAATAACAGTTCAGTTTCTTCACTTGTAGTTAAAGTAGAATATCGAAACTTCAAAAACAATGCCTCAAATGGAGTTAGTACAAATGTATCCATAAAAGGAAATAGTACTGACAACGATACCACATCAAGCGATTTAAAAATAAGCCTAAACGGTGGAAATAAAACCATGACACAAGGAAATTACGTAGAAGATGGCATTAAAGTAACCTATAAAGGAAAAGAAGTAAAACCAAATATTTCTTACTCAGTATCAGTAAATGGAACTACTTATAATCCTAGATCAGAATCAGAATTAGAAACAGCAATCAATTCCATAACAACAGCGACAACAATCAAAGTAAATTATAACGTTTCCTATACAACACCAGATGGAGAAACAATAACAAAATCAGCAACAAGAACTGTTACCATAGAATAAGCCATAAAATGATGACACTCTCACGAATGTCATCATTTTTATTTACAAGTATAACCTAGATCCATATAATTCTTCTTCAAATCAGCAAACTTTTTTGAAGGAATATTAAAAGTAGCTAAATCTTTATCACTAATCTTATCCATATCAATCGTATAAATAACCTTATACTCATTATCAATATCCTTATCTACCTTATAAGAAAATCCCTCAATATTACCATAAGTATTCATCTGATTTTCATAAGTACTACGAATACCAGCTAAATCTAGAATAGTATTAGTAACACCATTAATTGTACTATCAATAGCATCCCCAACTACACCATCTACAACATCATCAGCTTTTAAATTATCATTGCTATCCTTCTTCTCAGAAATACCATCACTATCAGAGTTTGCTCCATCTTGTTTTTCCCTTGTTGTATTATCAGTAGCATTCCTAGAAGTATCATTATTTGTATTAGTATCACTATTCGTAGTAGAATCCGTATTATTATTAGCCGTAGCATTATTTGTATTATCCTGCACATAATCATAAGTAATTACCAATTTTTTAACATCTTCCTTTTGATAATCAATATCATATTTTGTCTTCGTCGTAATACCATTAGAAGTTGTAGTATTACTACAAGATAAAGTAGACATATCACCAGAGCAACCAGACATTACCAATAATGCTAAAAAAGCAAAAAATAACTTTCTCATTTCTTCCCTCCTATCATTATTAATATAACCAAAAAGAATTCATTTCATCATACCAATTTTTTCCAAAAAAAATACTTATCTCTAACCTAATCTTTTACAAAGACCAAGTTAAAAATAAGTACTATTTTTTAAAAATCACAAGATTTCGGAGTTCTAGGATAAGGAATAACATCACGAATATTATCTACAACAGTTAAATAAATAAGTAATCTCTCAAACCCAAGACCAAATCCAGAATGAGGAACCGTACCAAATTTACGCAAATTAACATACCAATCAAGTTCCTCAATATTCATATCAAGTTCTTTCATCCTAGCAATCAATTTCTCATAACTAGCTTCTCTTTCTGAACCACCAATCAACTCTCCAACACCAGGAACTTCCAAATCAACAGCCCTAACAGTTTCTCCATCTTCATTTTGCTTCATATAAAAAGCCTTAATATCACGTGGCCAATCCTTAATAAATACAGGAACACCAAAATATTCTGTAATATATTTCTCGTGCTCTTTTGCAATATCTTCCCCATATTCAGGAGCAAAATCAAAAGAAACATCAGCCTTCTTCAAAATATCAATAACCTCTTTATGTGTAATTCTAACAAAATTACTATTCAATAAATTCTCTAATTTATTTCTAAGTCCTTTTTCAACAAAATGATTCAAAAAATCAATTTCATCAGGACATCTCTCTAAAACATAAGAAACAATAAATTTCAAAAACTCTTCCTCAATATCCATTATTCCATCCAAATCACAAAAAGCTACCTCAGGTTCCACCATCCAAAACTCAGAAGCATGAATTTTTGTATTAGAATTCTCTGCTCTAAAAGTAGGACCAAATGTATAACACTTTGAAAAAGCAGAAGCAAATGTCTCAGCCTCTAACTGTCCAGAAACAGTAAGACCAGTAACTTTACCAAAAAAATCATCTTCATCCTTCAAATTTTTATTCTTTAAATCTAATGTTGTTACTCTAAACATTTCTCCTGCTCCTTCACAATCACTAGCCGTAATAATAGGAGCATGAAAATAAACATATCCTCGATCTTGAAAATAAGTATGGATTGCCATAGAAGCAACACTTCTTATTCTAAAAATAGCCTGAAATAAAGCAGTTCTAGGTCTTAAATATGCAACATCCCTAAGAAACTCTCTTGTATGTCTCTTTGGTTGAATAGGATAAGTTTCATCACAATATCCTAAAATAGAAACTTCCTTAGCCTTAATCTCAAACTCTTGCTTTCCAGAACTTTCTACCACTAAACCAGAAACACAAATACTAGAACCAACCAATAACTTAGATACTTCTTCAAAATTACTTAACTCTTCATCATAAACAATCTGAACAGATTTAAAACAAGTCCCATCAAAAAGATCAATAAAACAAAAATGAGCTTGCTTTCTATGATTACGAATCCAACCATTAATCTTAACTTCTTTCCCCAAATAATTATCTAAATGTAATTCTTTTATTTCCATTCTTTCACATCCTTATACATATTATACATCAAAATAGAAAAAATAATAAGTAATTACTTATTATCTCATCTTCTTCACAATTAAACTAACATATCTTTTAACATCTTTAATTAACTTTGTATACAAATTAGGATAATGACGAATTTCATTAATAATATCAATATCATCTCTAGAAATAGCCCCAATATATTCACTTCCATCTTCAGTTACAATAGGAACTTCTCTTCCAAGCAAATAATCAGTAGTTGTTTCAAAAATATCAGCTAATATACAAAAAGTTTCCAAGCTAGGAGTTCTAGTACCATTCTCATAACCACAAATAGATACCTTTGTAACCCCAATCATATCACCTAACTCCTGTTGACTCATACCCTTTTCTAATCTCATATCTTTTATTCTTTTACCAATTAACATATCTATCCCTCGCTTACTTCTGGTAACAAATTACCAATTGTTAATAAAATATTTAATTTAATTCTAAAGCCTTTACACGCCAAATTAAACTAACAAGTAATATTATGCCATGCTTTATATTTTTTTGCAATACTTTTTATTAACTTTTTTTGAAAAAAGAGATTAAAACTAAACACTTTAATCTCTAAATAAAAAATAAAATAATAACTAAAATAAACAAATATTTAAATTACTAAAATAAACAAGAACCTAATATAATTGCAAGCAAAATATATAATACAATTATAATTAAAAAACCATTTCCTACTCCTGAACAATTATTATTACATGATGTATTACAATTAGAAGACATAAAATTCACCTCTCTTTCCTTAAATCCATGCTCCTAGTATGATAATCAGTAAAATAAATAATACCAATACGATAGCAGCTGAAGATCCATAACCATTCATTGATATCCCCCCTTTTCTTCTTTCATGATTATTTTATGGAAAAATACTAAAAATGTGAATATTATCTCCCAAAGAAAAAGAAGAACCTAAACTTGATTCCTCTTATCTCCTTTTTTAACAACTAACCACCCTACAACTATAACACCAACAATAATTAAAATCAGTGGTAAATAAGCAAATATTCCAGTATCATTAACTTCTTCACTAACAGTCTTCTTTCTATTAGAAGTATCTAATGATAAATATAAATACTTATTATTATAATTAGTACGATCAACAACCCAAGTATATTTATATTTACTATGTGTATCTGCATTTGTATCAACTAATTTATACCTAGAAGTAATATTAATCGTTACAGAATTTAAGTTATCATAGCGTTCAAATGCCTTATTAATTCTACTAGTAGAAAGAATCAGATTTTCTTTATCTTTAGTAAGAGTAACATATTCATAACTGCTATTAGTAATATAATCACGTTGGAAAGTATCAAAATGATGTAAATAACTAAATTTTAACTTATCATAAGAAGGACTTTTTTTCTGATCATAATAAGAAACTCCATTCACTTTATTTTGAAAAACACTAGCATCATCAGCATTATTATCAATAGGAAGATAAAACTGATAGTTTTGTATTTTTTCAATATCATTACCATCTTCAGCAGTAATTTCAACTACTTCCTGAAATTTATCATTTTTATCAATATCTAAATTATACTCAACAGAACATCCCGAGCAAAAAAGTAACAACAAAAACAAAAATAGTAATTTATTATTCCTCATATATTCACCTACTTATTATAGTATTTATAAACAATATTTAAATTTTTTTTAATATTTAACTATTACTTTCTGATATAAACATTACCTTGAACTTTTGCAAGTTTTCTTATAAAAAGAAGACATATCTATAAAATTATATCCATTTTCATTTCCATGCTTAGAAAAATGCAAATCACCAGCATTACCACCAGATTCAGCAGTAATAACCGTACCATCACCATTATTTTTTACTACTAAACGGACATGAGTCGACTTAAGCATAATATCCCCTGGTTTTGCATTTGTTACATCTATATGAGAGCCATGATCCATTTGCGTTGTAATTTCCGAACCAAAAGAATTATTACAACCATTACGAATAGCCCAAGAAACAAATCCAGAACAATCCATTCCATAATAAAGATGTATATTAGTATCACTATTACAACTTGAGGAAGGTGCTCCCCAATTTTTTCCAACACCAACAGAAGATCTATCTCCTCCCCAACAATATCCTAAATAGTATCCCATCTGTTCTAAACCATATACAAGAGATTGACCAGCCGCAGCAACTCCTGCTCCCGTACCATATCCAGCTTTATCTACTTCACTATTAATATATGATTCCAAATTAGAAATTTCAGAATTTTTTAAAGTTCTATTTAATATCTTTAACCCAGCATGATCCAAGGTATAACTACTTAAAGTCGATAAAGAACTTCCACAATTAGACGAAGTTCCATTAGATGATCCTAAAGTCCATTGATAAGGGGAATCTTTCCCATAAAAATATTCAATAATTTGATCATAAGTATAATTTTTTTCTTCAGCCAAATACTTAGCAGCAATTTGCCCCATACCACGACCATGTCCACAACCATAAACTGTTCTACCAAAAGCATCTTTATTACTATTAGCTTTGTTCAAAGAACTATCACTACAAGTTTTATTCTTTTCCCACCAATCACGAGGAATTTTTAAATCTCTTTCTGACATTGTAATAGTACTACCATATGTACTATATGCATTAGGTAGAGAATTAGAAGAGTACTCAGCTCTTGCTACATTACCATCTTTATCTAATAAAACCATACCACTAGTATCTTTTGCTGCTTGAGTAGCTCTATCAGAGGCAGTAACTGCATACGTCTGAAATTTTTCTGAAGTATCCCCTACAACACAGTTACCTTGGCTATCTTTCTTAGCACCTGCAACACCATAACTCCTAGACGCAATCGCCTGTGCCTTTAACGTTTCTTCAGGAGCTCCACCAAATTCATTCGTAATAACATGAGCAACATAATCATCAACTGACATAGTTTCTCCATTTACTGAAATTGATTTACAAACTTCGCCTACAGTTTGAGTACTAATACAACCAGCTCCATTAGAAGAATCACCACCTGAAATAATTCCAAGTACAACCAAAAGTGCTATAAAAAGTGGTAATGCTGTTAATATTGCAGAAAAAGCACAACCACTTCCACCTAATAAAAGCAATATAATTTTTTTCTTAATAAAACCTTTAGCTACATCAGAAACCACATTACCTTTACTATTATTCATAAATACATCACCACTTTTATATTAGAATCCACCACCTGAACCAAATGACTCTAATTCATCTTCACTAACAACAACATTAATTTGCATTCTTCTACTACCACATACAAATAATGCATCACCTTGATTATATCTCTTTATTCCCTCACGTTCATTATCATTTAAATCAACTAACATAGATAAATCATCAACAGATTGTTTCTTCAATCCCATAATTAAATAGTAAGAAGCATTATCAAAAATAGCCTTACCATGAACAATAATATCTTCCCCAACAAAATCACTAGGTTGTTGAGTAATAATAATTGTACCAGTATTATACTTTCTAGCACGTCTTTGTACTTGAGCCAAGAATTCTGCACCAAGTGTATTTTTAGCACTTAAAAGAACATGAGCTTCATCAACTGACAATACAGTATTAACAGCAGGATTTAAACATAATCCCCAAGCATATTTTAATACATTAAATAATAAAGCATTCCTAATATTAGCATCACTATTCATAAGTTCTTTAATATTAAAGACTAAGAAATCTCCATCAGAATCAACACTAGTATGACCATTAAAATAATACTTTAATTCCCTAGTAAAAGGACGAATCTTAATCTCAAGTCTCTCCATAATATCTCTTTCCCTAGTCTTTTCCGTCATAGAACGAAGTCTACCAATAACAGTAGCATAAACATCATCAAAAATAGGAAAATCCTTAGAAGTAAATCGACTAAAATCAGAATTAAAATTAATTCCAAATCTAGCATAAGTATCTTGAACAACTTCACTAAACATATTCAAAACATCTTCTTCAATATCAGGAGAATAATATTTCATAAAAGCCTTTAAATTCTGTAAAGTTCTATTTAATACTGTATATCCAAGACCATTCCTAATATCATCTTCATCAGCATCAACAACAATATCTAAAGGATTAATTAAGCCATATGCTCCACCCTTACCTAAATCAATAACTTGTCCACCATACATATTCGTCATCTCACTAATTTCACCTTCAGGATCAATAGCAACAATCTGATATCCATTACGAATATGACTACGAAGCATCAATTTAGCAGCAGTACTTTTACCAGAACCAGATGTACCTAAAATAATCATATTAGCATTATTTCTATTATTTTCCTTTCGAACTTGATATAAAAATTGATTAAATAATACAACACCACCAGAAAAATCAACACCAAGCAATGTAGATAATCCCTCATCCTTAATACTATCAAAAACAAAAGGATACATAGCAGCCATAGTAGAAGAAGGCATAGGAGTACCTATTCTTTGCTCTATTTCTTGACTCTCAAAAATAGGAAGCATTGATTTTAAAACTCTTTCTTGTTCAAAACGTAAAGGAATAGCTCTCATTTCCATAGCATCCAAATAGTTACGTAAAGCTAACTTCTTACTATCCAATTGATCTTTAGTATCAGCAGTAACCATTAAATGCATTTGAAAATCAAAAGTTTTCGTTTGACTAGCTGTAAATTGCTGAATATAATATTCCAAACTTTCCACATCTTGACGAATTCTCTCCTGAATAGTAACATCTTTTTCTTGTTGGTACTTAGCCTTCAAATCAGCAATTTCCTTATTTAACATTTTAGATAAAACAGAAAATGGTAAAGGCATATGTTTAATAATCAACTTAACACCAGACATATTAGTAAGATTAGCAAGATAACCATGTGCAATATATCTAGGATAAGAAACTACAGTCAAAATAGTAGCATACTTATCACTAATACTAAAATCAGCCGAACGAAATTCAATTCCCTTAGGAGCAATTTCACTTTTAAACATCATAGACTAACCACCGTCCCAAAATCAGTTCTCATACCACCATTTAAGAAATTATCCAAAATCATACGCAAATCATCATTAGAAGTTTGTGCACTATCCAAACCACAATTAGCAAGACCAGTAATAATCGTACGAAGCCTTTTTTGAATCATCTCTAAATTCTTTTCCTTAAACAAAATATAATATTCTGTATCAGTAACATTATTATCCATAAAACTATTAGCCTTCAAAATATCTTGATTAATCATTTTACGAATAACAGGACTAGGAGTTTGATTATACAAAAGTTGCAATCTAGCAAGATAACCAGAAATATCAACTGGCCTATCCGCACTAATCAACCAAAAATCAAAATCAACAGTATTATAAAAATTCTTTAACCCAATAATAACATTGTCTTGTGTAGCTTGATCAAGAATAAATATATTTCTTGGTCTAATTTTAACACCTGTCACCCTCATCTTATTATTTAAAATAATCATACCATTCTCAATTGCCCTAACAGGAATCCAATCTTCTGTATATTTACTTTTTTGACTTGGTGTCGGTATCTTTGAATTGCTCATAAAAGCACCATCCTCTCCATACATACTTTCTTCTTTCAGTATAAAATCTATAAATACTAATTAAAGCACACATCACATTCTGATAATTAGGAATTGGAAAAACCAATAAACCACATACACAACCAGGTAATAATCCAATTGAAACAGCAACCAAATTATCAGAAGGAAGAATTGCCAGCAAAATCATAGTAACCGCAACCCCAGTACAAAACAAAAGCAAATCAAAAGGCCTAAAGATATTAAATATTAAAGTCCCTTTCTTTGCATTAGCAGGTATTAAATAACTATTCACTATATATCACACTCCTTTTATTTTCTTATGAATATAAAATACTTATATAGAAATTCTCGTATATATTTGCAAATTTATAACTTTCCAAAAACTAAAAATCTATTACTACTTTGGTTTGCGAGCTTGCGCAAGTTCAAATTCTTTTTTTGTAGCTTTTCTATCATTATTAATAGTTTCCCAAGTAGTACCAGTACCGTATTTAGTTCCAAATCTTTTGTTATGAACTGATACTTTTGTTTGAAATACTTCATCACTTGCTATGTTATCAGCATAAGCAGCCTCTTGCGCATTCTTAATATATTGTGAATAATTTACCCCATCTGGAGAAGCAGCAAAATCTTCTGCTGTACCTTTCCCATCTTCAACATATTTAGAAAGTTTTGCATTATATGCAGTTTGTGCATTTTTAACTCTATCATCACCATCAATTTCAGATTTTAATTCACTATAAGATGAATTTCGAGCATTTAACTGTTCATAA